>NZ_AUEY01000018.1 GCF_000426225.1 Desulforegula conservatrix Mb1Pa | reverse complement strand
CTATGAATTCTATGGACACGGGCGATTTTGCCAGCTTCTTTTTCCAGTAAAAAAACTTGTGCCTGCCAAGGCCCTTCATACGGCAGTATTCAAACGCCTTTAAACCGCTCGACTCCCATTCCGCAAGCTCCTTTTTCCAGAATTCCGATTGGCTTAATGCTTCCTTTTCTTCCATACATCATCCTCCCAAAATATTTTTTGAGAAAATCTGCCATATATCATTTCTCTTGAATAGAAGTGGTTGGCTGGATGCTTACCTTGAAAAAAAATCCGAGCAACTGTCATTCAGCAAAAAAGATCATGAAAACATGGCTGTTCTTAGGCTGATAGTAAAAATTAAACCGGACAGCCATAAACATCATCGGTTTTTGGGTGAAGTTATAGAAAGAGTGTATGGAAGAGGTTGCTCAGAAGCGCTTCAGCATCATGAAAAGGCTTACTCTTTAAATTCGAGTTTTCCTGCATACATCAACAATCTGGTAAGATGCCTTGATTATAGCAATAAGCATGATGATGCACTTGCATTAATTGACAAGGCCGAGGAAAACGGCGTTATCAATGACCATTTGTATTCGGTCAAGGCAGGAATTCTTCAGAAAATTGGAAGAAGTGAAGAAGCATCTATATTGCGAATGAAAAAAATAGAAGCAGGATCAAAGCATGCCGCCTTTTATAATGAACAGGCTTTATATTTTTCTGAAAACAATCTTAATGATGCTGCACTTACAATAATTGATAAGGCTCAAAAAAAAGGAGTCATGGATGACCATTTGAATCTGGTTATGGCAGGGATACTACAGAAGATTGGGAGAGGAGATGAAGCATCTAATCTGCGATTGGATAAAATAAATTCAGGATCAAGGAATGGGTCTTATTATAACGAAGAAGCCATATATCTATATAACAAGAAAGATTATGATGCTGCTTTTAATATTGTTGCTAAGGCAGAAAATTATAGAATCATGAGTTCCCATTTGTATTCAGTAAAAGCCAGAATTCTTCAAAAAATGGGGAGAAGAGAAGAAGCTTTCAAATTGAGTCAGGAAAAAATTGAATCTGGCTCAAGGGATGCAGTTTATTATAATGATCAAGCATTATATTTTTCGCAAAAAGGACAGAATCACGATGCTCTTGAGATTATAAAAAAGGCAGAGGTAAACGGAGCCATGAATGATCATCTATACTCTGTCAAGACTGAAGTCTTCCAGAAGATGGGAAAATATGATGAGGCGTCAAAATTGCGCCTTTTAAAAATAGAATCAGGATCAACAGAACCGATTTTTTATAATGCCGAAGCTTTGCACCTTTCAAAAAAAAATCATAATGAAAACGCGCTTGAAATTATTAATAGAGCTGAAAAAAATGGAGCTGTAAATGACTATTCATATTCCGTAAAAACCGGAATCCTTCAGAAAATAGGCAGAGGCGAAGAAGCCTCAAAGTTGCGATTGGAAAGAATAGAATCAGGGTCAAAGAATCCTGCTTTATATACCGAAGAGGCCTTTTATCTTTCCAAAAAGAATCTTTATAGTGATGCCCTCAGAATTATTACCGAAGCAGAAAAAAACGGGATCATGAATTATCATTTAAAAACAGCCAAGGCCAAAATTATCCAGATGATGAAAAGAGAGGTAAAAGCTCCGGAGCGGGAGTGAAAATTGATTATCGTTTTGACTCGTTCCTGCGCTCCCACGCAAATCATGGGAGCCAGTCGATTCCGTTACTAAAACAATCATCAGTCCATCTTGACAAGCTTGGGATCAAACCTCGCGACTATGGATACAAGATCCTCCTGGGCTGCCATTACAATGTCTATGTCCTTGTATGCCATAGGAACTTCGTCGATCCCGGCGGAGAGCACCCTGATTCCTTTGGAATCAAGGACTCTTAAGGCATCGCTCCATTTATAGCGTTTTTTTGCCTCTGTCCTGCTCATGAGTCTGCCTGCACCGTGGGCTGCTGAGTTCAGGGATTCAGGGTTGCCTCTGCCAACAACTACATATCCTGGAGCTGCCATTGATCCCGGAATCATGCCAAGAATGCCTTCACCTGCTGGCGTGGCTCCTTTTCTGTGGATAATCAGATCCTCATTCCCGAAGCGTTCTTTCCATGCAAAATTATGATGATTTTCAACGCCTCCGATTATTCTTACTCCGAGGTGTTCAGAAACATATCTGTGGATAAGCTCATGATTTGCCGCCGCATATTTACCCATAAGCTCCATTGATTTCCAGTATGCCTGGCCATCTGCTGAATCCAGATCAAACCACGCCAGCTTTGACAGGTGGCGGGGAAGTCCAGGATGGCGCTGGGAAGCAAGCTTGCTGTAATAGGTCGCTATTTCGGCTCCTGAGCCTCTGCTTCCGCTGTGGCTAAGGAATGCCAGGTATTCTCCGGGAGCAAGCCCCATTTCTCCGGTTCTTAGGTGAAGAATACCGAATTCAACGAAGTGATTGCCTGATCCGCTGGTTCCAAGTTGTTCCCAGGCTTTGTTTTTGAGCCTTTTGGTCAGGGACGAAAAGTTCCAGTCTTCGTCCATTACATCGTGCTGGCGTCTTTTTCTGAAAGAAGAGCCGACTCCGAAACGCGTTTCAGAATCAATGGCCTTGATGAATCTGTCCTGGTTGTTTTCGATTTCCTCTGGATGAATATCAAGAACGGAAAGTTTCATCCTGCAGGCTATGTCCATTCCCACACCAAAAGGTATGATGGCATTTTTTACAGCAAGGACTCCGCCAATGGGCAATCCGTAGCCAGAATGCGCGTCAGGCATGAGAGCGCCGACAACTGAAACAGGCAGGCTGCATGCGTTGCGCATCTGTTCTATGGCCTCATGTTCAAGATTGTCTCCCCACTGCTTCCAGGGAGCCATGTTTTCACCGTGTTTGCGTGGTTTTATTTCAAGTTCAGGATGATCTGCTTCGATAATGGCTTTGGCAAGCTCTTTGAAATTGGGATCTTTCAGATAAGTGTGGGGCCTTTTTTTTAGATCCTTCAGAAGATCATCAATTTCATCACTGGCCATGCCACAGTTTTTAGCGGACTCTATGCATGTTTTTGCTATTTGGAGTGGTAATCCCTGGGGAATACCAAGTTTCATCATTTTTTTCGGCTTCATAAGTCACCTGAGAAATTAAGTTTCAGTCTTTTCTCAAATATACTTCCTGAAATGGAAATTTGCCATGTTTATGCATAGGGCGGAAATATTTGTATGTACCTTGTCTTATAACCGAAAAGTTTTTGCGGAGCTTTTTTCAAAAAGCGACCCGCCTGCATTCGGATCAATGTCGGATTACGAGCAAAGGCCGCTCTAATACGATCTACGAATTGGCCTTTTTTTACTGCAATTTAACCATACAAGGCACACACTCTGGTGCACAAGCCTTCCGGCTTGAGCACCTTAGGAGAAATTATGCGGAGATTGATTTAAGCACAGCTTTCATGAATGCGGGAAGGTCAGCCGGAGTTCTGCTTGTTACAAGTTTTCCGTCAATTACGACTTCTTCATCCATCCATATTGCTCCTGCATTCTCCATGTCATCTCTTATGGCAAAAAATGATGTTGCTTTTTTCCCTTTAAGAATTTTTGCCGAAGCCAGCATCCAGCCTGCGTGACAGATTGCTGCAACGGTTTTTCCGCTTTCTGACATGATTTTTACAAGATTTACCATGGCTTTGTTTCTTCTCATGAAATCAGGGGCGAATCCGCCTGGGATGATTATGGCGTCAAAGTCAGAAGGATTGATCTGGTCGGCTGATTTGTCCGATTTGGTCTGTGTGCCATCCTTGCCCTTATAATCGATGGCTGTGCCTGAGCCGACAATGGTCACGCCGGCGCCTGCCTCAAGCATTCTGTAATAAGGGTACCAGAACTCATGATCATTGAACTGCTGCTCTACAAGAATAATCACTTTTTTGCCTGTAAGATCCATTAGTTTTCTCCTCTGATTGTGTTCCAGTGTGATTTTATGTCTTTGCTATAATTCAAAAGCAGATTCATGAAATCTGTTTCAAGATGAATCATTTCCGTATCTTTTTTTCTTAACCATTCAGAAAGCCATCCGAATCTGACGGCAATGACAAATTCAATAAGAATGTCCCAGGATTCATTCCCATAAATACCAGATTTCTTGAGCTTTCCTATCAACTCATTTACAAGGTTCCCGCCAAGCGCATTAGGATCTTCTATCCCAATGCACCCAAGAAGATTTGCAAGGTCATATATTTCTGGTTTGATTCCCATGAACTCCCAGTCAATCACCGCGATAATTTCATTGTTTTTCCATATTGCATTCATGGGATGAATGTCGCCGTGGCAGAATCCTTCCTTAAGCAAACAGTGCTTTTCGAAAAATTCGGCTTTGAGGAAGTCATATACAGGCTTTATACCGGGAATAATTTCCGGGTTATGTGTGTTAATCTGACTGAATATTGAAACTATGTATTTTTTGATTGAAAAAAATGGAAGATCTGCGCTGTTCAGGTCAATTTTTCTGCTGATCCTGTTTAGATCAATTATGAAGTCAGCAAACACCGCGCCTATTTCAGGTAGAAAAATATAGTCAGGCCTGACGATATTATCTGATTCAATAAATCTGCATATTTGCCACACTAAACCGCTTTCGGTAAAAAGAAAACTTCCGTCCAATGATTTTTCGTATGGGATTGTTTTTTTAAGGCCGTGGATGTTTAGTCTGTTAATTGTTTCGGCTATGATCTGTTTTCTTTTGCTCTTTGACAGATCAAAGCATTCAATGAGAAACAGGCCTCCGTCATCTGATTCGATCACACATCTGAAGTCAGTTCTTTCAGGGCTTCCTGATATTTCCTTGTCAGGTCTCTGCCTTTTCATGGAAATAGAAAACTTGTCTGATACCATAGGTAATTTAGATTCGATGTTGTACATCATGGCTTTTATTGGCTGCTTTTTTATTGTTTTAGTTGTAATGCTGATATAGGTAATAAAAATTTTGAAAAAAACAAAGTTAAAAAGGAGAGACTGGCCTTGCAGAATAATTCGGAGAAACCTGGTAGGAATGATGACTGCCCATGCGGAAGTGGCCTCAAATACAAAAAATGTTGTCTTTCCGGCAAGACCAGAGTGGCACCTGTTGTTGATCTTAAGCTTCTTTATGCAAGAAAATACGGCATAAAACTTAAAGATGAAAAGGCCATTGAAGGTATTCGGAAAGCCGGGATTCTTGTAATGGAAACCCAGAGACTTGTAGAGTCTCAGCTCAGACCTGGAATGGTTACGGATGAAATAAACACCATAGTTCATGAGTTCACTGTAAAAAATGGAGGGAAACCCGCACCTTTAAATTACCGCGGCTTCCCTAAAAGTGTATGTGTGTCTGTAAATGATGTGATCTGTCACGGTATTCCAGGAGATTATATTCTTAAAGACGGTGATATAGTAAATGTGGATGTAACAACTATCCTTGACGGATATTATGCTGATGCCAATATTACATACTTCGTAGGAACTCCTGAACCTGATGCGGTTAAGATAGTCAATGTGGCAAGGGAAAGTCTCAAAAGAGGGCTTTCGGTCGTCAGGCCCGGAAGTACCACAGGTGATATCGGAAACGCCATCCAGGTTTATGCCGAGGGACAAGGGTGTTCTGTCGTGCGTGAATACGTCGGTCACGGAATAGGTTATGATTTCCATGAATCACCCCAGATTATGCATTACGGCAGAAAAGGAACCGGGACTCCACTTGTGCCTGGTATGGTTTTTACTGTCGAGCCAATGATAAATATTGGCGGACATGATCTTTACGTTTTAAGGGATCAATGGACTGCAAAAACCAAGGACGGGTCTCTGTCCGCACAGTTCGAGCAGACGGTTGTAGTAACTGAAGGCGGGTATGAGAGTCTTACCCCATATGATTTATGATTTTGAAACTTGAAAATTAAACGCCAATCTAATAAAAAAAACATGCTTTTGTTTTTTGGCTTTGATTAATCTCTATTTTAAGGAGCAGAAAGATGGAAATTTGTCCATGCGGTTCAGGAAAAGGATACACAGAGTGCTGCGAACCGCTTATTCAGGATCAGAGAAAGGCCGCAACAGCAGAAGAGCTTTTAAGATCAAGATATACTGCATATACCAAGGTTGAGCTTGAGTATCTCTATGCCACAACTCACCCTAGCCAGAGAGCCCATTATGACTCTGAAGGAACAAGAAAATGGGCCGAGAAATCAGACTGGCTGAATCTTGAAATTCTTGATGTCAATCTTGGCGGCGCAGGCGATGATAAAGGTCAGATTGAATTTCTGGCCCATTATGCAAAAAAGGATAAAAAAGAATCCCACCATGAACTTGCTCTTTTTGAAAAAGCAAACGGTATTTGGTATTTTCTTGACGGGAAACCCGTTATTCCAAAGCAGTTTAAAAGAGAAGTTGCAAAAGTGGGAAGAAACGAGCCTTGTCCTTGCGGCAGCGGCAAAAAATACAAGAAGTGCTGCGGCGCATAGCCTTTTTCAAGACAAACATTGATTTTAGAAGAAAGCTGATAAAAGGATTCTTTAAATGAAAATTGCATTCCCGGTTAACTCAGGTTCAGATTTGAACAGCGAAGTCTTCGGGCACTTCGGTTCTGCAGAAAAATTCATAGTTGTTGATTCTGAATCAGGTTCCTTTGAAGAAATAGGCAATAATGATCTTGGCCATGCACATAATAAATGCAATCCAATGAAAGCCCTAGGCGGAAATAAAGTGGACGCAGTTGTTTCAGGTGGCATTGGTCAGGGGGCACTGAATGGTCTAAGATCCCTTGGAATTAAGGTTTTCAGATCAGAAGGCGGAACAGTTTTAAAAAATCTTGAGCTTTTCAGATCAAACTCACTCATGGAATTCATGCCTGGTTTTGTATGTTCCGGTCATGACCATGAAGGTGGCTGCGCTCATTAATTATGATGAAGCCTCAAAAAGTCAGAAAAAGGCGTCGGCATCATGCCGGTCTTGATCAGGCATCTTTGTAGTTTCAGCCACTTCTGGATTCCGGCCTTCGCCGGAATGACGGGGATCTTGCTTTTTTGCGACCTTGTCAATGATGATGTTTTTTAAGAATTGAGATAAGAAAAATTCAGGCCGTTTTATTTTGACAGTTTGTTATTGTCTCTATAAACCGGCCCGGTTTTTTGATGGTTTACTGGTTGGTTTTTGGGGTCGCAGCTTTTACTGCTGCTGCTTCCAGAGATGCTATGGTCTGCTGAAGTTTTGATATTTCTTTTTTCTGGTCTGCAAGAAGCTGATTGAGCTTATCGACGTCTTTTTTCTGGGCTGATATTTCTTTGTCTTTATCTGCAAGAAGCTGATTCAGTTTATCCGCTTCTTTTTTTTGCGCAGAAATATCTTTGTCCTGATCCTTTATCTTTTTCTTCTGGTCTTCAATCGTTTTATTAGCTGCGGCAAGCTTTTTCTCTGTTTCTTCAGATTCAGAATTGTCAGCCATTCCGAACATCTTCATACAGTCTGACATAGACCCCTGAATTTTTTTTGACGAGTTTTCCCAGAGTAGCATTATATCGTCAGGTGTTGCCTTCATTTCACAGACTTTTTTTGAAAAAGTCATGAAATCATCCATATAATGCATTGTGTTCTGGAGCCATGCATTTATTTCGTTTGAGCTGGCTGTTTCAGGTTTCATGAACTTGAAGTAGTTGTCCCACATATTTTTATCCATTAAATGGCCTCATAGTCTTATTAAGGTTTGAAAAACAACGGCGGACGCTTTTAATAAAAAGCAGGCCGCCGTAGTATTGCTTTATAATTTTTTTGACTGATCGTTAAAACTGAAAGAGAGGGTAATTATTCAATCAACTCGGCATTAAAAAAACTCTTTGAGTTTTTTATAGTTGCTGTCCATCGTTGCTTTGAATTCTTCGCGGCTCTTTTTCATAGTGTCAACCCAGTCGAGAACAGATTTTTTTACTGGTTCTGGCAGTGCAGGCTGCTTTTCGATCATGCTGAGAATCATTTTCTCAGTCTGCTCCTGCATGCCTTTAATACCGTTGAATGTGTTTTCGAATGAAGTCTTATTGAAATCAATCATGAGTTTCATGAATTCAGGCTGCTGCATATTAAAATCCTCCACTTTATACTCCCGGCCGCAAGTCAATCACCCATCAGCCTTAAATTTTATTATTTTGCTGATTTTGACTTTGATGAATCAGATGATTCTTCTACGAAAGATTCCATTCTTTTGAAGTTTTCATCGATAGATTTTTTGAAATCGTCGCGGCCTTTTTTGAAAGAAAGACGCCATTCATTTATTATTTTCTGGCCTTCTTCAGGGATAAGGCTGTTTTTTGTGATAAACTGATCAGCAAGTTTTTCAGTCTGGCCCTGGATCATCACCATGGCGCTGAAAGAGTTTTCAAAAGCTGTTTTCTGGAATTCAATTACCTGTTTTACCATTTTTCCTGGTTCAAAACTTTTCATCATGGCGGTATCCTCCTGGATTCTTTATTATTATTTTTTTTGTCTAAAGATGAGTTATATTAATGCTGTATGGCAACAATATTAGCAGCGATGATCTAATTGTCAAGGCAAAATTTTGCATCGCAATAATTTTTTATCCATAATATTTGTGCGGATAATATTAGCTGTGTGTGAGTATTTAATTAATATTTTCAGATTATTAACTTGATTAAAATAAAAAGGCCTTTATGTTTCGCAAAATTATTATTTCTCATTTTCTTATTGCAATACTGTTATGTCTTTGCAAAAGCACCAAACAAGTAACGCTACAGGTATGAAGCAGCAAATAACCTTGAAAAGCACTGTAACCTTTGATAATCATTTCTTCCCGAATCATTTCCCAGATAATTGAATAACAGGTATTGGGGAAATGTTTTAGTTCTTAGGCAATTAAACATAGTGTTTAATGTATGTTTTTGTTATCCCTGCAATAAATGCTTGGCAGTTGCTTAAGGGAAATGTGGATTTGGTTTACCTTATATAAATAGAACCGGAGACTTTATATATATGCTTAAGGCCGCAATAATTGGTGCCACAGGATATACAGGCGCGGAACTTGTGAGGATTCTTGCATCCCATCCGAATGCAACTGTTGAACTTATAACCTCAAGGCAGTACCAGGGGGTTGCTTTTTCAGATATTTACCCCGCTCTTTCAGGATTGATCAATCTTACATGTGAAGAATACAGGCTTGATAGAATTATTGAGTCTGCGGATGTCGTTTTTATGGCATTGCCTCATCATCTTCCCATGGGCCTGGTCCCTGATATTTTAAAAGCAGGGAAAAAGATCATAGATCTGTCTGCTGATTTCAGGTTTAAGGATAAAAGTGTTTATGAAGCGGCTTATCAGGCTCATTCTGCTCCTGATCTGCTTGAATCTGCGGTTTATGGGCTTTCAGAAGTTTATAAAGAGGAAATAGCCTGCGCGGATCTTGTTGGCAATCCAGGCTGTTATCCTACAAGTATTCTTTTGCCTCTAATTCCTCTTGTAAGGGCGGGATTCATTGTTCCTGAAACAGTAATAGCAGATTCAAAATCAGGAGTCAGCGGAGCTGGACGATCCCTTTCAATGAGGGCACATTTTTGTGAGGCAAATGAGGCATTTAATGCTTATAAGGTTGCAAACCACAGACATTCTCCGGAAATTGAGCAGATTATTTCAAGAGAAGCCGGTTATGATGTGAACATTACTTTTGTGCCGCATCTTTTGCCTATTTCAAGGGGTATGCTCTCAACCATTTATTCGGCAGCAAAGGATTCTGTCACTTCTTTCGGTGTTTTTGAGTGTCTTTCAGATTTTTACAAAGACAAACCGTTTGTAAGGATACGCAAGGAAGGGGATATTCCTGATGTTGCGCATGTCAGGGGAACCAATTTCTGTGATATAGGATTTAAGCTTGATTCAAGGACTGGCCGCCTGATTATTGTTTCAGTAATCGATAATCTTGTGAAGGGCGCATCTGGACAGGCTGTACAGAATATGAATATAATGTGCGGTTTTGACGAGACAGAAGGTATGCGCGGCATACCATATCCTATTTAAAATGCCGCCGATTTTGCTGACTGATAATCCTTATGATAATTGTATTGAAGAAGGGGGTGTCAGGCTGATGAATACGGCTTTATCAATATGAACAGTATATTTCCTGGAGGTTGGATGAAAGTAAAGCAGCTTTCAATATTTTTGGAGAACAGGTCGGGGCGGCTTGCCGAGATTACTACAACCCTGGGTGATGCTGCCGTAAATATCCGGGCCATGTCTCTTGCAGATACTTCCGATTTTGGAATACTCAGACTTATTGTCAATGACGTTGAAAAAGGCAGGCAGGCATTAAAAGACTGCGGGTTCACGGTTCATATTACCGAGGTTATTGCGGTCGAGATTCCCGATACTCCGGGCGCTCTTGGCAAACTCTTGGTTTCTATAGAGAAATCAGGGCTTAACGTAGAGTATATGTATGTTTTTGTTGAAAAAATTCTTGGCCAGGCCATCATCATTTTCAGGTTTGATGATCTGGACGAGGCTGTGCGGGTAATTACGAAGGCAGGATATAATGTCCTGGAGAATGACAAACTATTAAGCATGTAAACTGGAGGGGACAGTGAAAAAAAGTCTTATGGGTTTTTCGGCTTCATTTTTTTTAATGACGGCTGTTTTTACGTTAGGATTTGGTTCCAGCGTCATTGCAGCAGATAATGACTATAAAATAGGCTGTGTTTTTTCTGTGACAGGAAATACTTCCTGGCTTGGAGAACCCCAGAAAAAGACAGTTGAAATGATCGCAGATGAAATAAATGCAAAAGGCGGAATAAAAGGCCGTAAGATTTCACTTTTTATCGAAGATAATCAGGGCGACAATACAAGAACCGTTAATGCTGTAAAAAAACTTGTTCAGAAGGACAAGGTCTGCGCAATCATCGGGCCATCTGAAAGCGGCACGACAATGGCGGTTATCCCGGTTATTCAGAAGATGGAAACACCTGTTCCTCTTCTTTCCTGTGCTGCTGCAGAGGAAATTACAAAACCTGCAAGCGAGCGTAAGTGGATCTTCAAAATGGGACAGAACGATAGTGATGCTGTCAGAAGAATCTATGAAAATATGAACAAGAAAGGCATTAAAAAAGTCGGCATTCTGACAGCCACAAATGGTTTCGGAAATGCCGGACGTAAAAAACTTACTGAAATGGCCTCTGAATTCGGTCTTCAGATAGTAAGTGACGAGACCTATAATCCGTCTGATACAGACATGACAGCACAGCTTCTGAAAATTCAGAAAGCCGGAGCCGAGGCTGCCGTTAATTGGTCAATAGTTCCTGCCCAGTCCATAGTTCCTAAAAATATGAAACAGCTAAAAATGAGCATTCCTCTTTATCAAAGCCATGGATTCGCAAATGTGAAATACGCCGAAGCAGCAGGAGATGCTGCCGAGGGTCTTGTGTTCCCTGCTGGCAGGGTAATGGCTGTTTCGACCCTTCCTGACGGTCATCCCCAGAAGGCTGTTCTTAATGAATATAAGACCGCTTATGAAGCTAAATATAAAGACCACGTAAGCACATTCGGCGGGCATGCCTATGACGGGCTCTGGCTTGTGGTCAAGGCTATAGAGGCAGTTGGTGACGATCCTGCCAAGATCAGGGATTACATTGAAACAGCCCAGTTTACAGGAACCGGTGGTCAGTTTAAATTTTCTGCCGCAGACCATAACGGACTTGACAAGAACGCCTTTGAGATGCTTACCGTTAAAAATGGCCAGTTCGTAGTTCTTGGTGAGTAGGCTGGAATAATAAGTAAAAGGGCAGGGCTTAATTTAAATCATGGAACCATCATTTTGGCCGGATTTTATACAGTATATCTTTATGGGCATACAGCGCGGCTGTATTTATGCGCTTGTGGCCATGGGGTACAATATTATTTACAACTCCACCGGCGTAATAAATTTTGCCCAGGGCGAGTTTGTTGTTTACGGCGGCCTGATGATGGTAACCTTGACCATGTCTTTGGGAATGCCGGTTCTGCCGTCATTCTTTTTAGCCGTCATTTTTGCAATGATTGTCGGAATACTCATGGAGAGGCTGACAATAAACCCAGTTAAAAATCCCACAGGGCTTCAGCTGATAATAATAACAATTGCTGTTTCAATCATTATGAAGGGCCTTGCCATGTGTTTCTGGGGCAAGGGTTCCCATTATATGAAGCATTTTTCAGGAGATGAGCCTCTTAAGGTTTTGGGAGCTCTGCTTCTTCCCCAAACATTGTGGATTATGGCTATTCTTTTCATTATCGTGATTCTTCAGGGCTTTTTTTTCAAATATACAATGACGGGCAAGAGTATGCGCGCCTGCTCAATAAATCGTGATTCAGCAAAACTTGCGGGTATTAACGACAGATTCATGGTAATGCTGTCCTTTGCTCTCTCAGCCGGTGCAGGCGCGGTTGCAGGAATTATAATTACACCTATTATCCAGATGGATTACGGTCGAGGAGCCATTCTTGGGCTAAAAGGATTCGGAGCCGCTGTGGCAGGAGGTCTTGGAAGCAGTTTCGGCGGTGTTTTAGCCGGGCTTCTTTTGGGGATTCTTGAGGCCATGGGAGGCGGTTACATTTCTTCCCATTATATGGATGCAATGGCACTTATAATTCTGATTATGGTTCTTTTCATAAAACCATCCGGGCTGATGGGCGGCGCAGGCGCTAAAGGGACAAGGGAAATTTAGCAGGCTTTTTTTGTCTTGTATGGTAAAATTGCATAATCGTAGTCTGCTCAAGCTCTAAGGCTTGCGCACCAGATGCGTGTGCCCCTGGCGGGTCGCTTTTTGGAAAAAGTTCCGCAAAAACTTTACGGTTTGCGCTTTCTGGCAATGGTTCTTATTTATTGAGCATTTAAATGCTTCGGCTATGTCTTCCAAGCCGCAACCGACAATTGAGCATAGTCTTTGTTTTGTATTTTGGAACTATGGAATTGCTAACATACTGTTCTTGCAATTTATAATTTATAATTAAGTTTTTTCGGATTTTTATGACAGATGTTTTCAGAAATTACGCTCTTTTAATTTGCCTTGCAATCGGGGTTGCTGTTATTCCTTTTTTTGTTTCAGGAAGCTATTATCAGGGTATTTTGATTTTTTCAGCCCTTAATTGTCTGACATGCACAGGCTTATGCCTGCTTTCCGGTTATGCAGGGCAGATTTCCATAGGTCATGCAGCCTTTAATGCCCTTGGTGCATACGGGACAGGGATCTGCACGACAATGTTTGGTCTGTCTCCTTTTGTTGGTATGGCTGTTTCCGCTGTTATTTCAGTATTTGTGGCATTTGTTTTAGGTGGCCCGGCACTTAGATTGAAAGGGCATTATCTTGCCATGGCAACCCTCGGATTCGGTGCAATAATTCATACGGTCGCTGTTGCTGCCGTTGATATTACCGGCGGCCCCCAGGGTATAAGCGGTATTCCTTCAATAAGCCTTTTGGGCTTTGAACTTGACTCAGATCTCAAGCAATATTATTTATGCTGGGCAATTGCACTCTTGGGCATTTTTTTTGCGCTGAATCTTATCAATTCTAGAATAGGGCGTGCTCTTAAGTCTATTCAGGGAAGTGAGGCAGCTGCTTCGTCAATCGGTATCAATACTTCCATCTACAAGATTCAGATATTTGCACTAAGCGCTCTTTATGCTTCAATCTCCGGGAGTCTTTATGCTCATTATATGGCTTATATTGATCCTGAACCTTTTGATGTAATGCACTCTGTTCTTCTTGTCACCATGGTAGCTGTCGGAGGCATGCACCAGATATGGGGTGCTGTGATAGGATCGGTCGTTCTTTCACTGTTGCCTGAGGCTCTTTCATTTATAGGTGAGAATTTCTCGATCATGGGTGTTTCATATAAGACTGATTACAATACTCTTGTTTACGGCGGAATATTGCTTGTTATAATGCTTTTTCTTCCTGACGGTCTTGCCGGCGGTCTGGTTAAAATAAAGAACTCGTTAAAGAGCTCTGTGATAAAAACACGCAAGTCTGCATGAAATTTATTTTGAATAACTGCATTTACGTTTTAAAATTCTGGGATTTGGAAGGCTTCACTTATAGTGTCTGAATATATATTATATATTGAATCAGTCTGTAAATCTTTTGGCGGACTTCTGGCAGTTAACGGGCTTGATCTTGCAATACCAAAAGGCTCGGTTTCATCTGTCATAGGGCCAAACGGAGCAGGCAAGACAACGCTTTTTAATATGATAACAGGCTATGTCATGCCTGATTCAGGCGTTATCACGTTTAATGAAATTTCAACCAAAGGCCTTAAACCGCACCAGATTGCTTCGCTCGGTATAGCCAGAACCTTTCAGAATATTCAGATTTTTCCAGGCATGTCAGTTCTTGAAAACGTAATGGCAGGCAGGCATCTGAAATCAAAGTCAGGATTTTTCCTTTCGTCTTTTTTTCCTCCTGTCCTTAGAGGTGAAGAGCGCAAGATAAAAGAGAATGCTGAAAAATGGCTCGAATTCACAGGCCTTACATCCGAGGCTTGTAATAATGCAGGAAGCCTTCCGCTTGGCAGCCAGAGGCTCCTTGAGCTTGCAAGGGCCCTTGCCATGGAGCCTGATCTTATACTTCTTGATGAGCCTGCTTCAGGTCTTAATACGAGGGAAACCTTCAGGATGGGAAGCATGATAGAAAAAATCAAAGCAATGGGTACAACAGTCATGCTTGTGGAACATGATATGGAGCTTGTTATGGAGATTTCCGATTTCGTGGCTGTGGTTAATTTCGGTACCAGGATTGCTTGGGGAACGCCTGCCGAGGTTCAGAGAAATCCCGATGTGATAAGGGCTTATCTTGGTGAGTGAGTCTTTATGTCTCATTCAGGAATGAATCATGGAAATGCTGAATGCTTAAAATAGTAAATATAAATTGTCATTATGGCCTTGTGCATGTTCTTAAAAATGTGTCTCTCCACGTAAAAGAAGGAGAGATAGTCACGCTCATAGGCGCAAATGGTGCCGGAAAAACCACCACCCTCAGATCAATTAGCGGCCTGCATTTAGTTTCCGGCGGATCCATCACGTTTATGGGCAAAGAAATAAAAGGCGTGTGCGCGGAAAAAAGGGTGGGCACCGGAATTGCTATGGTTCCAGAAGGCAGACAGATTTTCAGGCCAATGAAGGTTGTTGAAAACCTCATGATAGGCGGTAACCTTATTTATCGTCGAGAAGGCAGAAAAGCCCTCACAAAAGCCATAGAAGAGATGTATGAAATATTTCCTCTGCTAAGGGAGAGAAAATCACAGTATTCAGGCACTCTGAGCGGAGGGGAGCAACAGATGCTTGCACTTGCAATGGCTCTTATCAGAAAACCCAGGCTCCTTCTTCTGGATGAACCGTCAATGGGGCTTGCTCCGCTTATTGTAAAAGATATTTTTCAGACAATTTCCATGCTCAACAAGGAAACCGGCCTTACAGTCCTTCTTGTTGAGCAGAATGCCAATGCTGCTTTGAATATCGCCCACAGGGGATACGCTCTTGAGACAGGCAAGATCATTCTTGAAGATACTGCTTCTTCTCTGAAGATGAATCCTGAAGTAACCAGGGCATACCTTGGTAAGGAAAAAAGAGAAATTTGGGAATAATCGGATTGATGCTTTATTTGTTTCAATTTAATAATCCGTATATGCTTTATTCTCATTTGAAATAGCCTTGTATGGTTAAATTCACTTAAAAAAGGCCAGTTAGTAGGTCGTTTTAGAGTGCCCCTTTGCTCGTAGTCCGGCATTGATTCGAATGCCCCAGGCGGATCGTTTTTTTTTTAAAGTTCCGCAAAAACTTTATGATTATTGCAAATGCTCAAATTTGACAAAGTCGCAAAAAGTCAGATTCCCGTCATTCCGGTTCAGGCAGGAATCCATAAGTATCTGAGAATACAAAGATGCCGGATCAAGTCAGACATGACGACACCGCCCGTTTTTGACTTTTGCGAGACCATTAAATTTGGATCACCTGACATATTAAGCAAAGCTTTTTATGAGACTTTTTCAAATATTAACCAGCTCTGATTATATTGCCTATCTATATTAAGTACGGATCATGAGCCATCTGATTTTTCATGCTTTGCAAAGGAGAAACGCCATGGAATGCTGGGATCCTTCAAGAGAGTTGATGCCTCTGGATGATATCAGGCAGTTGCAGCTTGAAAGGCTTCAGGCTGTATTCAACAGGGTTTTCAAAAATGTCAGTCATTACAGACGGATTTTCAGGCAGATAGATTTTGTCCCCGAAGATCTGAGGTCTGTTGATGATATAACGAGGCTGCCTTTTACAACTCGCGAAGATCTTAAAAGAGACTATCCCTATGGCATGTTTGCGGTTCCTTTGCGTGAGGCAGTCAGAATTCATGCTCCGGCGGTAAATCTTGACAAGCCTGTCGCAGTTGGTTTTACGGCAAATGATCTGAAGAACTGGGGGCAGCTCATGGCAAGAATGCTCAGGGCCTCAGGTGTTACAAAAGATGACGTGATCCAGGTTTCCCTTCCAATGGGCAAAACCACCGGCCCTTCTGGAATTCAGCTTGGTGCCGAACTCATAGGCGCTTCTGTTATACCTCTTTCAAATCAGAATCCCGAAAATCAGGTAAAGATAATGAGGGATTTTCGAACCACAACCCTTGTGTCAACTCCGACATTTGCTCTTCAGCTCAAGGCTGAAATGGATAAACTCGGAATGGATCAGGTGGGACTCGTTTTGAAAAGGGGTATTTTAGGGGCCGAGCCATGGCCAGAGTCAATGAGAAACAGAATCGAATCCTCAATGAATATCTCTGCAACAGATGCTTATGGTCTTGCAGAAATATTCGGACTGGGTATGGCCTGGGAATGTCAGGCAAAAAAAGGACTTCACGTTTCAGAAGATCATTTTCTGGTCGAGATTATTGATCCTTTATCAGGTCAGCCTATGCCTGACGGCCACGAAGGCGAACTTGTCGTTACTACGCTTTCAAAAGAAGCTTTTCCTTTGATCAGATTCAGGACTGGTGACGTCGCAAGTATAGATAGAAGCGTATGTGAATGCGGAAGAACTCATTGCAGAATATCAAGGATTTCAAGAAGGGTCGATGATGTCATCGTTATGAGGGGCACTTGTGTTATCCCTGATCAGATAAGGGTTATCCTTGAAAAAACCGGAGAGGTTGATCCAAAGTTCCAGCTTGTTGTTGAGAGAAAAAATGACCAGGACTTTCTTTCTGTTGTTGTAGCTATTTCCGACAATATGTTTTTTGATGAGATGAAAAAGCAGAGATTGTTTGTTGAAGAACTTGTACGAGGAATTTCAGGTTATCTTGGATGGGATGCAGCTGTTAAGCTTGTTGAACCTGCTGCATTCGACCATACCGTCAAGATCAAGGATCTCAGAGGTTTTTCTGATTGATTAAGGTATCCATAGTGTGTCTGCTATAATATAGACAAGGTCGCAAAAAGTCCGATTTTCGTCATTCCTGCGCAGGTCGGAATCCAGAAGTGTCTGAAAATACAAAGGATGCCTGATCAAGTCCGGCATGACGTCAATCCTTTTTTGACTTTTTGCGAGTCCATAAATCTTGAATTGTTTTGCGCACGCCTGCGCCGCATGAATATATGAAAATGGAGGCTTATATGTCAGCTGTCATAATAAATGGTAATGAAATACGAGAAGGTATACTTGCGGATCTAAGAGAAGAAGTCGCGGCCTTAAAGGCCAAACACGGCGTTGTTCCTGGACTTGTAACAATTATGCTTGGTGAGCATCCTGCGTCGGTTTCCTATGTTTCTCTTAAAATCAAGACAGCAAAAGGTCTTGGATTTAATGAGATACAGGTCAGTCTTCCTGAAAACATATCTGAAACGGACCTTCTTGAAACAATAGAGAAGTACAATAGGGATGATCGTGTTCATGGTATTCTTGTCCAGCTTCCACTGCCTAAACACATAAGTGAACAGAAGGTTATAAATGCCATTCGCCCGGAAAAAGATGTAGACGGCTTTCATCCTGTAAATGTCGGCAAGACGCTGATTGGAGACACAACCGGTTTCAGGCCGTGTACTCCTGCGGGTATTCTTGAAATGATAATAAGGAGCGGGATTAATACATCTGGGGCAGAAGTCGTTGTTGTTGGGAGATCAAACATTGTTGGAAAGCCAATTGCAGCCATGATGATGCAGAAAGGGCCTGGAGGAGACGCCACTGTCACCGTAGTTCATACAAGGACTAAAGATCTTTCCTATCATTGCAGGAGGGCGGATATTCTTATTGTGGCAGCCGGAGTACCGGGCCTTGTAAAGTCATCATGGATAAAACCAGGGGCTTGCGTGATTGATGTTGGGGTCAACAGGGTGGGGGAAAAGAAAGATGATAAGACCGGCAGAATCATACCTCTTTTAAGAGGAGACGTCGATTTTGAAGAAGCTCGGGAGATAGCAGGCTGGATAACTCCGGTACCCGGTGGAGTAGGGCCCATGACTATTGCGATGTTGATGTCAAATACAGTACGATCATTGAAGCGCAGTCTTTTATTAATATAATAAGCCATTTATTTATTATTGTCTGACAAATGAGTTTCTTGGTTATTTTATCTTTTTGATTATATATAATAAAAACAGGTATTTATTATGATATATCATGCACTGTTGTGACATGGTGTCGTATGATTTTGTCTGTCTTTTCTTGACAGCTTACCTTTACTTATGGTATCTATGCCGCTAAAATAACTAATTGTTAATATGTATATAGCTAAATGTTCGGAGGCTTTATTATATTTTATCTGTATTTAAAGATGGTTAAAAAATATGTCTAGATATTATACCTTAATGTTTATTGATGATGATGGCTCATCTGTCAAAAGAGCAGTAATCTCTAAAAAACTTCTTATATCGGTTTTTTCATTCGTTATCTGTATAATAGCAGCACTTACATATGTTTTTTTTGATTACTCCAAACTAAAGAATACCTCATTCCAGACCAAACGTTTTGAGAAAAGACTTCTTAGCAACAGAGGGGAGCTTGAAAACCAAAGACGTCAGATTCAGCTTTTTGCTGATGAGATTAACGCTCTTAAGAAAAAGATGGAGAGCCTCAACACATTTGAAACAAAAGTTGCTGAAACACTTAAGAGTAAAAAAGTTACAAAGGAAGATTTTACAGGCATGGGCGGTTCCATGCCTGACGATATAAATACCAACCTCTCGCTTGGTGACAGGCATAATTCGCTACTCAGGGAAATGCACCAGCAGCTTGATCTTATTGTTGCAGAGGCGGAAAAACAGGATGTGGATTTCAATGTACTCCTTAAATCTCTGGAAACTTTTGAGAATCAGAAAATTTCTGGTGAAAAGAATGTCAGAAATTTAGTCATTTCTTCTACTCCAAGTCTGAGACCGGTCAACGGCGGCAATGTTACATCCCGTTTCGGGTATAGGGAGTCTCCTTTCGGAGGACGCACAGAAGTACACAAGGGATTTGATATAGCAGGAAGCGCGGGAACACCTATAAGAGCCGGAGGCGATGGTATAGTGTCTTTTGTTGGCGACAAGGGAGCTTATGGCAAAACAATAATAATCAGCCACGGACACGGTATCGTTACGCAGTATTCTCACCTTTCTTCATATAAAGTAAGTTCCGGTGATAGGGTAAAGAGGGGGCAGACAATAGCCGGAATGGGAAGTACGGGAAGAAGTACCGGAAATCATCTCCATTATGAGGTTCATCTCAACGGCGTTCCTGTTAACCCGCAAAAATACATGTAATCTCAATTTGAGGATAAAACCAGTTCAAGGGCTTTTCTAGTTTCAGGTGATACATTACTGAATCTGACACCAATCCCTCTGTTTAATATCCTTTCTTGGGAAACTCCTGAATTTGACCATACGACTTGGGCTGTCATGATCGGCAGCCTCGGTTCATTCAAAAACTCGACTTTCAGAATAGTTCCTAACCCCAATGATTCATTGCATTTTATAAAGGCTCCGCTAAGACTCATATCTCCTGATGTTGCTGGAATTGCGCCGGTCAGATCATTGCAGAATATTAAAAGAGGCTGACCTGTTTTAATTCTTGTGTGCTGCCTTTTTTCCTTTGCTCCGCAGTCAGCGGCCAGATTCTTGATCCTATGATTCTGAAGTTCCTTTGAGTTTTTGCATTTCACTTTCTCGTATATTTTTGAACAGATAAAAAGTACTCCTCCGCAGATCATTATTGCCACCATAAGCTGTTTGAACATATTGCCTCCTGACCCAAATAAAATTTGATGAACTATCAAAATAATCCGATTCCCGTTCATAAAATAAACAGAGCCTGATTTATTTTGTACGAGCTATTTATTTGCCAAACCTGACACAGTTATTAAACTTCGGGTTACATAAGAACAATGGTTAGAAGGATGGTGAAAAAAGGATAAAAAGCAGAACATATTTATTTCAATTTTGACAAAATTGCAAAAAAAAGTTAGATTTTCGTCATTCCGGCGCAGGCTTTAATACATAACTGTCTGAGAATAAGAAGATATTAGATCAAAACAGGTATGACCCCGATTTTTTTGCGAGTCCATCAATTTTGAATCAATGCATCTTTGATTTGAAATCTGGAATTAGCTGTCGGCCAAAATCATTTATGAATTCAGCCGACAGAAAAATATTTAATCAGGGAGCATATCATAAAAATAATTCATCATATCTGACCTTGAGACTATTCCTATGAGTTTGCCATCCTGCAAGACAGGGAGTCTTCCTATGTCGTATTTAACCATTATCCTTGCTGCTTCCATTACGCTTTTTTCAGGAGCTATGGTTACAAGATTTGGGCTCATGAATGCTTTTACAGGAGACTGCATCTGCTGGGTCTTTTTGACTTTTCTGAAGTCTCTTTTTGATACGACCCCAACCATGTTGCCGTCGCTATTTACAACCGGCATTCCAGTGCATCCCTTTTCGACAAGAATTTTAGACAGATCTTCCATTGACGAATCCTGAAGGATGGAAAAAACCGGAAAGGACATTATATCTCCGACAAGAATGCTTCCCTGTTGATCGCCCTTTATAAGCTCTGTTATTGTCTCGATAACAGTGTCCGGGTTGACCGATTTCATGAGCGCAGAACCTGCTGCAGGGTGGCCACCGCCGCCAAGTACCCTCATTATTTTTCCGATGTTAAGATCCTCGTTTTTGCTTCTTCCTATGATCATGACTCGGTCTCTTTCGGCTTCAACAAAGACACCGATTGCGGCGTCAGCATTTACAATATTTCTGTACATATTTACAACGGCCGAAAGATTTCCAACATGTCCTGATACTTCTACACGGTTAAAGCTTATGGAATGGCCATTGATTTTTGTGCTTACCGCGTTTTTAAGCATTTCGAAAAGGATTTCTTTTTGTTTCTCACCGTAAACCTGCATCAGAAAAGTGCTTAATATATTGAGATCTGCTTTTCTCTCAAGGAGGTATGCTGCTGACATGGCATCTTCCGCTGTTGTTGCGGGGAAAGTCAGGTTGCCGGTATCTTCGTATAAGCCAAGGAGAAAAAGTGTCGCCTGAATTGGTGTGATCAGAGTCCTTTTTCTTTTAAGCTCTCTAATCAGCAGTGTGATGGTGGCGCCTGTTTCTTCCTGGCAGGATGAGACTACTGGCCTTATGTCTCCTTGTTCGTGGTGATCCCATATGATCACTTCCAGATCGTGCTTATTCTTAAGAGGCGATGTTGAGCCGTCAAGCCTGCTCCAGTTGTTGGTGTCTACAATTATCAGTCTGTTAATGTCTGAGGTTTCTATTTCGGAGAATGAGTAGGAATCAAAAATGTCCTTGTGTATGGACAGAAATCCCTTGACATTTGGATTGATGGCTTTGGGAAGAACAGGAAGTGCATCAGGATAAATAAGCTTTGCCGCCATTACCGAAGCAAGAGCATCAAAATCCACATTCTTATGAGTTGTAATAATATCCATTTAAAGCCTTTTTTGGTGCAAAAATCAGTCTTTAATTTCAAAAACAGCAGATTCATTCATGGATTCTATTTTCTTGATATCTTCATGATCAATCAACCGTCTTTTGTCAATTGCATTGAACTCAATCTGCTTTATCGCAATCTCCTTCTGAACCTCAATGGTTTTGCGCGCCAAAAGATATCTGAGGTAGATTATCCATAGCATTGTTCCAGCTCCAAAAACTGAAATAACGATGAAAAACCATTTGTAATTTATTATGAAATCAAGGGTAGCTTTTGAAATGTAAGTAAATAGGTTGGGTATGACCCAATACAGGAAAACCGATAGAAGCAGTATGAAGCCTATCGCAAAAATATCGAGGCGTTCAAATATCTTCATGTAAGCGGGCAGTCCCTTGCTTCCCGAAATATCATCGTAAGATTCCATGATGCTTGGTTCAGTTGCGTGAAAAAGCGATTTGTAAGCTTTCACGGCAAATGCAGAAAGTAATATCAGAAAAAGAGGAAGCCCGGCAGCCGCAGTAAGCCAGGCCCTGAAAGGAAAGGGGATGTCTTTTGTTACCAGCTTTTTTTTATATGTTTCCAAAGAGCCGAAAGTATTTTCAAAATAATATTTGTCAAATTCGGAAAGGTGTTCTCCATTTATCTCATATATAACCTGATCAGTGCTATCTATTATCTGTAAACACTTTTTATTGCCTGACTGACTAAATGCCGAAATCAGAATCAGACCTTCAAGAATAAGAATAAAGACTATGACAAGGATGATATTGCGGTCATGCTTTTTAGCAAGGTCTTGTTTATCTTCGTTATAATGATCCGTCATTAATTGACACCTTTTTTAAATCAAATTTAAAAAAATATTATCATAGTTATTTTGTCTTATACAGAGTTAAATTAAATAATTATGAATTTGTATTACCAAAAAAATAGCGCAAGGCATCGTTAAAAAAAATAATCTGATTCTTATAGACCTCTGATAGAGGTCTATCCTCTTAAAATAATAAAAAATCCTCTTTAAAAAACGCATGAAAAGAGTTAAATATATAGATATATTTAATTTAAAGAATTCTGTGAATGATTTGCTCAATAATTATTATTGAACTTTGACAAGGCAGCAAAAAGTCCGACACCTTCATTACTGTGCAGGCCTGAATCCAGAGGTAACTGAAATTCAGGATGCCGGATCAACTACGGCATGGCGCCTACGCCTTTTTTGACTTTTTGCGAGACCATTAAATTTATCATACTGAAGAAACTTTGATCCGAAGGCTTCGGTCATATTTTGAGTTAAACATGTATATTTGAAGGGGGAAGTATGGAAAAGAGATTTTTAAGAAGTATTTTGCTGTCCGTTGTTTTTTTGTTAGCGTTTGTGCCAGGATTTGCGATGGCCACAGATTGCGTTGTAACTCCTAAATCTTTGCAAATGAATTACACCACAATGCCAAAAGCTGGCGTGCCAATTGATTTTACTCTGGATGCAGTATCAAGCTGCAGTGGCTCACTCTTTTATTTTTTTACTTATATCCCGGATTATGGTTCAGCGTCTTATGATGCATATAACAACTGGGTTAATATGATGACTGGTACCCAGGTCGTCACATTCACACCAAGCAATACGGTTAGATATACTTTTGACACACCCGGCTATTACATCGTGGTAGGAGATGTTATGCCTACAGAGGCTTTCCCGGCTGTGAGAAATATTATTGGTACTTCAGTCGCTGTCCAGGAGAACTCTGGCGGAACAGGAACCTGTCCATTCCAGGCAACCGGTCTTAACATGACAGTTACAAATGCTCTTAACGGTGACGTAGTACCCGGCGCCACAGTAACAGCACTTGGCCAGACAAATACCACAAATTCAAGCGGTTCCGCTTCATTGATCAATCTTCCGACGGATCAGGATGTTGTTGTTCAGGCAAGTGCTCCAGGATATATCACCCAGTCTCTTCAGGTAAGGCTTGCCTGTGGTCAAGTACAGACCCAGGGTCTTGCCCTTCTTCCGTCAGGAGATGCAGGAGTGGCAAGCGGTGACATAAGAGTTATTCTTACTTGGGGTGAAAATCCTTCGGATCTTGACTCACACATTACAGGGCCTAAATCAGACGGCTCTACTGACCGCTTCCATGTATATTATTCCAATACAAACAATAATGGCTCTGGTGCTGCATCTGACACGACCATACCTTGCTGGCTTGATGTTGACGATGTAACAAGTTACGGACCAGAAACAGTCTCAGTCAACAAGTCCGGCAGCTCATATGTCGCTGGTACTTACAGGTACTATGTTCATCACTATTCAGGGTCAAATAACATCCCGACAAGTGGCGCGGTTGTTCAGGTATACAAAGGATCTCAGTTGATAAGAAGTTTCAGCGCGCCTACTACAACAGATGCCAGTGTTGGTGATAATTATGTCTGGTCAGTTTTTGAAATGACTTTAGGAGCTGATGGAAGTTATACAATCAATCCTGTTAACACCTACTCATCAACAGGCTATTCTTCATATGATACGACGGTGTTCAGAAATGGCGTAAAGCTTCCGTCTTTCATTCCTGAAGTTTATCAGCTGTTCATGAGTATGCCTGCAAAATAAAAATCAGTAATTTTCTCATTAAATTTTTAAGGCTCCGGATCAAATCCGGAGCCTTTTTATTTGTTAATATTTATCTGATTTTAAGGATTGCATCGCCCTGAGATAAGGTCGGAAGAGGTATTTACGGTTTCATAATATTTGATATATGAATCCTTGATGGTCTGTCAAAAAGTCAGAAAAGTGTTTTAGCGTCTTCTATACTTGACCCGGCATCTTTGTATTCTCAGATACTTCTGGATTCCGGCCTGCTCCGGAATGACGGTAATCTGACTTTTTGCAACTTTGTCATATTTGATATATGAATTTTTGAATCAGTCTTCTTTGGGTTTGCTTTCTTCAGACATTACTACCCTGAACCCAAGAACAAAATCCTTGAATACATTCATATTAAAATAACGATTTGCAGACCTGCAGTCCCTTGCGCTGAAAACGTAGCCACCGCCCTTAAAAACCTTGCCTTTGCCTTCAGACGGCCCCTTGGGGTCTTTTACATCATCTTTGCCGAGATCCTCAGTATACCAGTCTTCGCACCATTCCCATACATTCCCATGCATATCATAAAGTCCGTTTTTATTTGGTCTTTTCAATCCTGTTTCATGTGGGAAGTTTTCATTTATTTTTACAGTATTTTCATTGAACCACGCATATTTATCAAGATCCTGGGCAGTTCCCAAAAATCCGTACGCACCTTTTGAGCCTCCTTTGCAGGCATATTCCCATTCTGCCTCAGTCGGCAATCTGTATTTATCTGTTTTTTCAAGTTCGTTCAGTTTTTTGATAAATTCCTTGCAGTCATCCCATGAGACAAAAGTCGCAGGGAAATTATCACCAGACTTTACATTTGTTTTTCCTTCCCATGGCTTGGTGCCCATGACAGAAGTCCATTGTGCCTGTGTCACCTCGGTTGTCTGGATGTAAAAATCTTTTGTTATTGTTACCCAGTGCTGGTTCTCTCTATTGTAACGTCCTTCTTCGTTTTCAGGACTGCCCATCTGGAAATAGCCAGATTTGATTTTTACAAAATTCATTCCTGCCGTGTTTGTGACCGGCTTTTTTGAAAAAACAACGGCCATGAAATAAGAAAAGGCAAGAACTGCTATCATCAAAATAGCTAATATTGATAAGTCTTTTAAAGTTTTCATATATTTCTCCCTTGGTTTATAAATATGTGAAACTGTTTAAACCATTTTATAGGTTAATTTCAAGCTATATTGGTTTCTTGAGTTATTTGGATTATTGGGTTATTGTTTTAAGTCAATAACAGCTAAAGAGGACTATGGGAAATGGAGATGTGCAGTCTCTGCGGAAAACTGAAAAGCGGTGCTGAAACATGCACGGATTACCAGGTCAGAATCCAGGGCAGTGTGTATTCTCCCGTAAAATATAGTTCAAAGAAACCCACCCCTTTCAATTCTGAAGAAACCAAAATGCGGTGCCCTTTGTGCGGCGTAAAACCTGGAGGGTATCATCATGTGGGATGTGGATTGGAGATATGTCCCTGTTGTGGTGGACGCTGGATTTTCTGCCATTGTCATGGCATAAAAGAAAGGCTAACTGATTTGTCCCGGGTTAGCGACAATGTCCTTGATTTGAGGACCGAAGCGATGAAGATAAGAAATAGGAAGAGTTAATGAAATATATTATCTGGTTTTTTCTTGTTGGTACAATAATCGGTGCAGCCAGAGCTATTGCCCGAAGCAGAAGACATTCGTCCACGCATGAAAATGAAACCTTTGAATGTACGGATTGCGATGATAACAACTGCGAATGTCATAAAAAAAATGAATAACGGAACTGCCAACCCATTCAAGACTCTGTATTGTCTGTTTTCGGTTTCAATACTGCTGCTGTTCTATTCATGCGGAGGCCCATCGACCCAGGAGCTTCTTATTGGAGAATGGATAGTGAAAGATGTTGATGCAGTTGTTGTTCTTAATGCCAATGGCACCTGGAAGCTTAAATCTGATGTGCCTTATCAGGAGCACAGCGAAAAAAGTGAGGGTGACCAGGTAAAGAAGGATAGCCCAAAGGAAGTTTCCGAAAAAAAAGAAGTTCCTAAAGAAGGTGAGAAAGACTCTAAGGAAAAAGAATCAGAAAGTAAAACTGGTGAGGGCAAAGAGTCAAAAGAAGAAAAGAAACCGGATGAGGAATCTTTCGGCCTCTGGGATATAAAAGATAAGACTCTTATGATCAGTGCCGACAGAGATATTGCAGGGCTTGATTGGAAAAAAGGTGACAAATTCGATTTTGAGATCATGGAACTTACCCCTGATCTGTTAAAGCTCAAAGGCAAAGATGGAAGTCCGTCAGAATGGGAAAGAATCAAGGAAGAAAAAGAAGGTGAAAAAACCTCTGAAGCAAAAGAGGACAAGCCTCTTGTGATTGAAGGCGATCCTATGGTGATAAATCTTCTCCAGAAACTCCAGTATGGGAAAGAAAGATATCTGTGCATCAAAATAGATTATCATTTTAAACAGCCGCCCGTAGATCCCAAAAAAGAGAAGGGCAAAGAGGATGAGAAGAAAGAAGGACGTGCGGAGCCGTATAAATATCAGTTTATCCATCCTGAAATTAAAGATGCCGTAATTATGCACCTTGGAGAACTTCAATATCGTGACGTGCGTAATTATGATAAGATCAAGGGGCTTAAGTCTGGCATAGAGAAAAAGATTGCGCCATATTTTTATGGCGAGCTCCTTGGCGTTGTGATTTCTGACGCAATCATTACCTCAAGCAAAGACAGCATTGATCAGTTTATTGGTCAATATGCACCGGAGCCTGCAAAGACTGAAGGTGAAAAAGAGGAAAAGACCAAGAAGGAAGGCGGGAGCGAGGAAAAAAAATCTGCTCATTGAATACTTTTTGCAAAGAGTTGTATCGTTTTTAGCCACACCCTTTAATGATTTTGAATGCTTTCATTATCCCATAAAAGAATTCAAAAGAGTATATATAGTAATTTGTTAAAATGAACTGAACAGATTCGATTTTGACAAAGTCGCAAAAAGTCCCAATCCGTCACTCCTGCGAAGGCCGGAATCCGGAAATATATGAAAAATACTGGATGCCGGATCATGTATTAGATGACGCTGAAGCCATTTTTTGACTTTTTTTGAGTCCATCAATTTTAACCGGGAACTTACTTATCATGATAAAGACCGGACTGAATAAGTTTATTGAAGGAGGCCATCCCTGGATTGAAGGAAAGAGACTTGGGCTCCTGTGCAACCCCGCATCCGTTGATGAAAATTTTATACATGCAAGATATCTCGTCAATGAAAGATTCCCTGGTCAGCTTAAGGCAATATTTTCTCCCCAGCACGGTTTTTTTGCGGAAAAACAGGACAATATGATCGAATCAGGTGATACGACTCTGCATGATTTCGGTATTCCTGTATTTAGTCTCTATGGTGAAACCAGGAAGCCGACAGAGCGGATGATGGAATTCATAGACGTATTGATTGTGGATCTGCTTGATGTGGGAACCAGAGTATATACATTTATATACACTATCTCATATTGCATGGAAGCTGCGAGGGAGTTCGGAAAGAAAGTAATAATTCTTGACAGACCAAATCCTGTGGGAGGGATAAAGGTTGAAGGCAATTGTCTTGACACCGAGTACTCTTCTTTTGTCGGCAGATACCCGATACCAATGCGCCATGGTCTGACAGTCGGCGAGCTTGCATACTTTATAAACAAAGAATTCGGGATAGGGTGTGAGCTTGAAGTCATAAAAATGGAAGGCTGGAAAAGAGGGATGATATATTCGGATACAGGACTTCCATGGGTTCCTCCTTCGCCGAATTTGCCAACCCCCCATTCTGCACTTGTTTATCCAGGCCAGGTAATATGGGAAGGAACGAACGTTTCGGAAGGACGTGGTACAACTTCACCTTTTGAGCAATTCGGAGCTCCTTTTATTGAAACAGGTGCAATCATTTCAGGTTTGCCCAAAGACAAAAGAGCAGGAATCGTTCTCCGGGAGGTTGGTTTTGAACCAACCTCAAATAAATGGGCAGGCCAGCTTTGCTGGGGATTCTTTATCCATGTGACTGATCACATGAATTACGATTCCTACGAGACTTCACTGCGGCTCCTCCAGGAAATCATAAGGAACTATACCGGCGTTTTTCATTGGAAAATCGAAGCCTATGAATATGAATTTGAAAAGCTTGCCATAGATTTAATACTTGGTGATATTAACCTAAGAAAAAGCATAGAAAATCTTGAGGATATCGATGCCATTATCAAATCATGGCAACCTCGACTTAAGAACTATATCAACAAAGCATCATTATTCCATTTATATTGATATGACAGACGAAAACAAAGCAGACGATAAAGAGAACTGGCTCAGAATGGTTTTTAAAGGAAACAAGGTCTGGGCTGAAAAAGGACCCGATGGCCAGCTTCTTCAACAGAACGGAAGAGTCAGAGTTAAATATAATCTATCCCATGACCAGGAATATCTGGTCAATCCGGTTAATTTGGGCAGCGTGGATGATCTTCCGAAAAAACTCGAAAAGAAAAAGGCCCCAAGAAGTAAGCCAAAGGAAAAAGAAACTGATAATGGTTCAGAGAAAAAGAACTACTTGGTTTCTTCAGCCTTTCTGGATGCAGGTCATGACCCTGATTCAATAATAGTTTATACAGATGGAGCTTCATCAGGCAATCCCGGGCCATCCGGGATAGGCGTCTATTTTGCATTTGGACGACATGAAAAAGAAATTTCAGAGTATATTGGTGAAGCTACCAACAATATTGCAGAACTGGAGGCAATTAGGCGGGCTTTATCTGAAATCAAGAATCACGAATTACCCTTGAAAATATATTCTGACAGCTCATATGCCATTGGTCTTATTACACTGAATTGGAAGCCCAAAAAAAATCAGGAACTTGTGGCAGAAATTAAAAAACTGGTTTCCAAATTTAAAAAAATTGATTTTATAAAGGTTGAAGGTCATAGCGGTATACCCGGCAATGAAAGGGCCGACAAGTTAGCCACAGGAGCTATAGAAAAATATGTGAAGAAGGGCACTTGAGGGGTGACAAGGCTGCAAAAAGTCCGATTCCCGTTATTCCGTTATTTTTTTCAAAATGATTTTCCGTTGATAAACGTAATAACAGCCTCGCCATCCAAACGGATCTGACATATGCCTTAGTGCATAATAAAAAAGCCCTGCCTTTTATAAAGGCAGGGCTTTTAAAGCTCTATCTGATATGAATCAGAATTACTTACTCTTCTTTAGCATCTGCTGCATCAACAGATTTGTCTTTCTGCCAAGAATCCTTCAGTTCATCAAAACCGAGGTAAAGTGCAAGCCCGCCTCCGAGAAGGAGAAGCGCTGGAAGAGTTCCTGCGATTATCTGAAGAAATGAATCAAAAAAAACCGCAATTCCAATAACACCAAGTACTGCGCCGATTGCGCCGCCGATCAACGTTTTCATAAAACCCAATCCTCCCTTTTTGAAAAATTAAAAGAAAGAAAAACTCTATTTTTCTTTTTTAGTTCAATATGCACTTAAAGGCTTTCCAGGTGCTTGATTGTGCAAAGCGTAACTGTTGCCTTTGGATCCTGTTTTTCGGGCACTTTCTCTGAGTTGCCATCTCGCCCCGATTCCGTTGGAATCCTGTAAAAGCTTATGGTTAGGGCTGTGTACTCAAATGGCGTGAACCGTAGCACACCGTTTTTTTAATGGCAAGCTTTAAATATCAGGGGATATTTTGCTTATGGGCACTCTGCCAAAACTGGGTTCATAAATCAATAGTAATCATTATAAAGTATATTTTTTTATATTTAATTAATTATTTTAGTATGTTGAATATCAGGTTTGACCTCTTGGGCAATAATCGCTGTTGACACTATTTTTTTAAGGGATTATTTATAATTTCTGGAATTATTATTCTAGTTGATTAATAATAAAATCAGATAATTATATAACAGTTTTTTTAATTGCGGAGAAAAGCCGGATATAAATGGTTTACATCCGCCTCCTTAAAGAAGGTTTCTTAGCAGCATTCATTATATCTGTCCCAGCAACAGAAAAATCCCATTTGAAATTCAAGTGAAGGAACAAAATAATGGCAAGTTTAAAATACTTAAAAAATGCGGCAGAATTTTACTACACTTTTATTCAGTTTTTACTTGGAAAAACCTACCACCATTTTCTATGCCAATTACCCAAAAAGCCTGGATTTATTTCAGGCCTTTTTTTCAAGCTTCTTTACAGAAACATAAGACTTGATGAAAAAAACAGACAGCTCATCGAAGGACTCTCAAAAGAGGGCGTTATTGTATATGTCAGCAAATACAAGAGTTTTTTCAATTATCTTTTTTCATATGCCAGGCTTAGAAATGATGGCCTTCCATACGCCACAATAGGCTTTGATCACTCCATATACGGCATGCAGTCCATGGTGAAATTGTTCCGGGTATTTCTTGCAAAAATTGATTATTTTTTTCGAGGACTCGGTTCACTTGATCCTTATTCCACCGGATTTGTCAGGGATAGGCTGATATCAGGTGATAATGCGTTTATGTCTCTCATTGACAGCAGGGCCTTCTATCTCAGGTTCATCAAGTCAAAAACAGATCCGATACAGCATCTATTGGAGCTTCAGAAGACAATGGAAAAACCTATTTTTCTTGTTCCTGAGCTTGTCTTCTTCAGCATCAATCCGGATAGATCAAATCCAAGTCTTTTGGATATTATTCTTGGCAGCCAGGAAAAGCCGGGAAGACTGAGAAGGCTGTTTATCCTTTTCAAAAACTCAAAAAAGGTTTTTGTGGATTTTTCTGAGCCGGTAAATCTTAAGGAATATCTTGGAAGACCTGAAATTGCCGGAAAACATCCCGAGTTCCAGGCCCTGTCACTCAGATTCAATCTGATTGATCGTTTGAACCGCCACCGTCAGAGCGTTACAGGCCCTATTCTTAAGTCTAGGGAGGAAATCAAGGAAAGTGTTCTCTCAAGTTATGACATAAGATCATTCATTGAGTCCCAGGCCAAAGAACAGGATGCATCCATTTATAGCCTTAGAAAAAAAGCGGATGCTTATATTGATGAAATTGCAGCAAACTACAGCATGAAGTGGATCAAAATTTACGATATTGTTCTTACCTGGATGCTCAAAAATATTTTTGAAGGCATGGTCGTCGACGTCAATGGCCTGGCAGAGCTTAAAAAAGCTTCGCACTCCGCACCTCTTGTGCTTGTGCCTTGTCATAAAAGCCATCTTGATTATTTGATTCTTTCCTATGTCTTCCATCATCACCATATGCCTTGCCCCCACATTGCAGCCGGGAAAAATCTTTCTTTCTGGCCAATGGGGACAATTTTCAGAGGCGGCGGCGCATTCTTTTTAAGACGAACTTTTAAAGGCAACCTTATTTATTCAAGAATCTTTGGAGCTTATATTGCCAAGCTACTTGAGGAAGGATTCAATCTGGAATTTTTTATTGAAGGCGGACGGAGCAGAAGCGGGAAGCTTCTGTATCCTAAAATGGGGCTTATGTCCTATCTTTTTGATGCCTACAAGAAAGAGTCCTGTCCTGATCTTATGTTTGTACCAATTAATATCGGATATGACAGGGTGCTTGAGGAAAAAGCCTATCTACATGAGAGAGAGGGTGGGGCAAAACAGGAAGAAAATATTTCACAGGTTGTGGGAGCCAGGAAATTTCTTAAAAAAAGGTATGGGAAAGTTTATGTGAATTTCAGCCAGCCCATTTCCTTCAAGCAATACCTTCAGGATGCAGGTATTGATATCAAGTCTGTTGAGAAAGAGGAGAAACACGAGATATGCTGTGATATGGGCCTTCGCATAATAAATTCAATAGCGGAAGTTGGAATGGTTACTCCCCATGGCATCGTTGCCTCAGCCCTTCTTAACAGCCAGAAAAAAAGGCTTGAGTACTCGCACCTGCATGAAGAGATGGGGGTTTATCTGAATTATCTTGTAGCCCAGAATGCTCGTCTTGCCGATACTTTGAACTCAGAGCCTGATGACGCCTTTGACTCGGTTCTTGACTCATTCCTTGATCGGGGATTTATAGAAAAATATGCCGGAGATGATGTACCTCTGAATGAAACGAATATATTTGTAAAAGAGAACAAACGTCCACTTCTGGATTATTATAAAAATTCATGTATTTCCTTTTTTATTCCAGCTGCTTATACTGCATTAAGCATTCTTGAAAACGATGCCTTCCAGTTTACGTCTTTCGACCTGCACAAGACATATAGCGTTCTCAAGGAAATGTTCAGGTTTGAATTTCCTGACACTTCTCTTCATGACTCTGCACGGAAGGTCAGGAGAAACCTGAAAGCTTTCATAGACGATGCCATTATAGTTCCACATCATGATTTGCCCGATACCTATAATATAACCTCTTCTGGTTTTAGAAAACTTAAGCTTTTTGCCCGTTTCTTAAGGGCTTTTATGGAATCTCTGCTGATTGTTCTTACAAGCCTTGAAAAACATCCTTTTGAAGAGCTTGATGAAAAAGAGCATATCAAGAAGATGTTTTCCGCAGGGAACAAGATGTTCAGATCCAGTGATATTGAGTGCGGAGAAGCAATTTCCAAGGAGAATTTCAGAAACGCTCTTCTTTATCTGAATGAGAAAGGGATTAGGTCTGATGCTGACATTCGCTCCCTCTGTTCGAAGGTTCAAAAATTTCTTGAGATAATGAATTAGCCTGACTGGAAAGAATATGAAAGCCCTTGTGCTTGCCGCAGGCCTTGGAACAAGACTGCGGCCATATACATATGTGACTCCTAAACCTCTCTTTACAATCGAGGGTGTCGCAGTGCTGGACAGAATAATCACCCAGCTTGTTTCTGCTGGGTGTTCCGCTATAATGGTCAATACCCATCATCTTGCCGAAAAGATTGAGGCACATGTGAAAAAGGGGGCATATCATGCCGATGTCAGGACTGTGTATGAACCTGCCATACTTGATACAGGCGGGGCGATCAGAAACATTGCGGAATTCTGGGATGACGAACCTTTTTTTGTAGTCAATAGTGATATTTTTACTGATTTTGATTTCAGGCAGATTTACAGGCATCATGCCGGATCACGCGCTGCCGCGACCCTTCTGATGCATGATGATCCAAGATTCAATAATGTAGCCGTTGATTTTGACGGCAGCATTTCAGAATTCAGGGTTAAAGAAGCTGGTAAGGGCCGACTTCTGGCATTCACGGGCATTCAGGTCGTATCTCCGGTTATTCTTGATTTTATTCCTGAAAATATTCCTTCTTCAATCATAGAAGCGTACAGCACTCTTATATCTGACGGCATAAATGTCAGGGCCTTTGTCCCTGATAGATTCGCTTGGGAAGATATTGGTACCCCTGAAGCATATCTGGGATTATCAAGGCAGATGCTGGCCGCAAGCGTTTTGGGAGCCGCCCCATCTGATATGGCATATGAAAGGTTGAAGGGCGATGGTTCCGACAGGCAGTGGTTCAGGGTTTCAGGTAATGGCGGGGTAAAAGTATTAGCCGAGCATGGCATAAAGAATTCTGAAACTATATGCGAGGCAGAGTCCTTTGTTAATATTGGTCAGCATCTATATAAAAAAGGAATACCTGTTTCAGAGATAATTAAAGGAGATGTTTTCAGCGGTCTGGTTTTTTTAAAAGACCTTGGGAATATCCATCTTGCTGATTTTGTGGAATCTGCGAATAGTCAGCAGGATATAAAAGAAATGTATAAAAAGGTAATATCTGATCTGGTCACCTTTTCCGTAAAAGGATTTGACGGCTTTGACGCTTCATGGGCATGGCAGACTACTGAATATTCAAGGGAAATGGTTCTTGAAAAGGAGTGCCATTATTTCAGAGACGCTTTTATAAAAAATTATCTGGGCCTTGAAATTTCAGACACATCCATAGATGCCGCTTTTGAATACATATCAGAAGGAGCCTCAGCAAAAGGTTTCAAAGGATTGATGCATAGAGACTGTCAGTCCAGGAATATAATGATTAAAAACGGGAAACCTTTTTTCATAGACTATCAGGGTGCAAGAAAAGGCCCTTTTCAGTATGATCTGGCCTCTCTTCTTATTGATCCCTATGTAGGGCTTTCTGAAAATCTGATAATAAGTCTCGAAGATTATGCCTTTGAATGTTTAACCGAATTCTCCATGTCCGACAGGCATGAATTTACTGAAAGCCTCTTGTTCTGCAAGGTCGCAAGGAATCTCCAGATTCTCGGGGCTTTTTCTTTTCTTTCTATGGTTAAGGGGAAGAAAAATTTTGAAAAATACATACCTGCTTCAATTCAAAGACTTGTCATAAATCTGGAACTGTTGCCGGATCAGCAAATTGCTTTCCCACTTGTGAATTTGGCGTCAAGAGCCCGGCAAATTATTTCAAACGGCTATGTCCCACTGAAAAGTTGAAATCAAAAATAAGACTCTGTTTCCTTTGAGTGTGGAAGGCAGTTTTATTAAAAGTATTAGTTAGCTGTTGGAATAATAAAGTATTCCGCACTTAACGGGAACTACGCCTGAAAAATATAAATAACTCAAAATACTGGGCGCAGGATCAAGTCCTGCATGACGCTGACGCTTTCTTCTGCCTTTTTAACATGCCCTTAAAATTGTAGTAATAAGGGGCATATGGTGTTCAAATCAGATTGTATCTATTTACCCATGGTAAGAACAAGTTTACCATTTTGAATTTGCATGTCCTGAAGCTTGAATTTGCCAATTATCGTATCTACGTCCCTGTCCTTGGATTCAAGGACATATATAGGATGCTGGCTAAGAAGCCCTGTTAAGGTTGTGTTGGTGAATTTTGTCAGTTCTGTTATCTGTTCAGTATACTGGGCTGGTATATTTTTTATGTCTAGTTTATCCACCTGACAGTCGTTCAGGAAAAGCTCTCCTGTATCAGTATTGAATTTGAGTCCTGAAGTGGCCTGAATTGTGCCATCACCAATAGGCATGATGTTGTTCATCATATTGACACCAACTTTGGCGTCTACGCTTATTGTAACTTTTTCAGTACCTTCTGTGAGAATAATCTGGGGGTTGTTGCATGCAAGTTCAAAGACCAGAAATGTTTTTTTAAGAGGGAAGTTTTCGGATAGCTTTTCATTTATTTGTTTGTCTGTAACATTTATTTTTATCTGGGCGCAGCCACCAAAAAAGAATGCTGATACAAACATAAAAAGCAGAATTATCCTTTTCATCGAAAAATTTCCTTGGATTTTTAGTTAACTGATTAATCTTGCCTGATCTTTTAGCCATGTGAGACTATATTTAAACAGCTCTACAGTCAAGTTTTAGAAGACAAAAGATAGAAGACAAATCTAAATTCCCAGCAAAACTATCACGGTCTTTTTTTTGCATAATGCAGGTCATATCAAAATGTGGCTATGCTCAATTCTCAGTAATATTTGAAAAGGTCATGGCCTGAACATTTGTAAGACTCTAAAAATATCAGTGTTTTTGTCTACTAACAAAACCACAAAGTTTTTGCGGAGCTTTTTCCAAAAAGCGACCCGCTCGAGGCACTCCCATAGCAACTTCAAAACAGCCGAAAGAATACGCTTCGTCTGACTTTGGTCTATTGGGTTATAAAGCCTCGCCGGAGGCTCCCTGTTTAACGATGGAGCCGTCTTTTGGAATTATCCACCATTCAATATTTTCAGATATTCATCTTTTTAATCAGCATCAATCCTGTTGCTTTTTGTCCATATCCCCATTCTTTCGGCATCCCTTACAAGTTCATCCCTAAAAAGAGGGTGGGCAATGCTTATGAGGGCCTCTGCCCTTTCCCATGTGGATTTACCCTTTAGATTGACGATGCCGTGTTCTGTGACCACATAATTAGTTATTGTCCGGGGCAGGGTAACTATTGTTCCTGTATCAAAGGATGGCCGGATTCTTGATCTGATTTTGCCGTCCTTGTCTTTTGTGGTTGATGTGAAGCATATAAAGGATTTTCCACCGGCCGAATGATATGCCCCATAGGCAAAGTCGAACTGACCGCCTGTTCCTGTGATATGTCTGTTCCCACATGATTCAGAGGAGATCTGCCCGAACAAATCTGCCTCAAGCGCATTGTTTATGGATATCATGCCAGGATTTGACATAATTCTTTGCAGATTATTGGTGTAGTCAACGGGAAAACTTGCGCAGCAGGGATTGTTGTCGAGGAAATCATAAAGCTCCGAACTTCCGAGTGCAAAAGTATAAACGATTTTGCCCGGATCTGTTACCTTATTTCGGTTTGTAAGTTTTCCAGCCTTGTACATGGCAAGATATGAGTCTGCCAGCATTTCAGTGTGAACGCCAAGATTTTTGAGATCAGAGTCTGCGATCATTTTTCCTATGGCATTTGGCATTGCTCCTATTCCAAGCTGGATGCAGTCTCCGTTTTTTATTTCTTTTACGATCAGTTCGGCAATCTTTCTGTCTGTTTCTGTGGTTACAGGGTCTGGAATTGAAAATGGAGGTGTATTGTCTGTTTCAACAATATAATCAACCTCTGAAATATGCACGGCTTCATCATATCCGCCAAGACATCTGGGGATTGACTCGTTTATTTCTATTATTACAAGTCTGGCGTTTTCAATTGCCGAGCGTGTGCAAGTGTTTGCCGCTCCATAGTTGAAAAATCCGAATCTGTCCATCGGCCCTGTTCTGAGCATGCATACGTCAACCCTGACATTTTTTCTGTAATGGCCTGGCCCCTCATGAAAAACAAAGGGTATGAAGTGACAGTTGCCGCTGTCATGGAGTTTTCTGTCCGAGCCGCTAAAATGCCAGCTATTGTAGATGATTTTGTTCATGCCTTGATTTGCCTCTGCAACTGCTGCAGTTCCCTGAAAGGCTATGGATCTGACCTTGACATCGGTCAGGGAATCGATTCTTTTAGCGAGCGCCTGATCAAGAACCTTGGGAACGCATATCAGCGAACCATAGTCTACCCAGTCTCCGGACTTGATGTGACTTACGGCGGCTTCCGGTGAAAGTATTTTTGAATTGTAAACAGTAGAGTATGTCATTTTAGCTCCTGAAAGTTTTTGAAGGGGACAATGGGATTTTTTTTAAAAAATTCCCTTGTTTTTTATTATTGATGGTCTCGCAAAAAATCAAAAATGGGAGGTGTCGTCATGCCGGACTTGGTCCGGCATCCAGTAATTTCAAATACTTCTGGATTCCGGCCTGCGCCGGAATGACGGTAATCGGACTTTTTGCGACCTTGTTATCTTTTAATCCCCATCCTTGCGTCTAATGCCATAACACCGCCCCTCTCCAGAATTCTCACCGGGTTCAGGTCAAGCTCCTTGATTTCAGGGAAATCGGCCATAAGATGTGATACCCTTAAAATCAGTGATGCATAGGCCTCTATATCTGCCGCCTTTTGACCCCTTGTTCCTGAAAGTATCATGTATGATTTTAGGCGTGTTATTTTGCCTTTAATTTCTTCAATTGAAGACGGGCATAGAGTGTTTTCAACATCTTTAAAAACTTCGACAAAAATTCCGCCGTATCCGAAAAACACAACCGGGCCGAAGGACGGATCGTTTACTCCGCCGACAAACATATCATGGCCGGATGATGCCATTTCCGTAATTCTGATACCATCAAGGCGGGCGTTTTTCTTATAAGCTTCGAGATTGCTTTTTATGGTTTCAAAGCCTTTTTTAGCTTCATCTGCTGATTTTATTTCAACAAGAACTCCGCCAGCCTCAGTTTTGTGAACAGCATCAGGAGATACTACCTTCATGACCACAGGAAATCCAATTTTTGCAGCTGCTTTTGCAGCTTCGTCCGGGGAGTTTGCAACCTGTGATTCAGGGCATTTGATTCCATAGAACTCAAGAAGCTCCAGACTTTCCTCGCCAAGAACGCCATCCTTATCTTTTATCCATTCGGCAGCAGCGGTCTTGTTAATACCGTCGACTTGGGTAGGGATAAAGTTCCCTTCTGCTTTTTTCGTATAAAAGGCCATCTGGCGTTTCATCGCCTTGATTGCTTCTTCAGGGCCATCAAAAACAGGGATGGAGAGCCTTCTCTTTATATTTGCGACATATGGGCCGTGGCCATAAAGCGCAAATGCAAGCGGCTTATTTGATGACCTTATCGCTCCTATTGTCGGATTTGAAATATCAGTATTAAAGAGATCCGTGAAATAGTCTTCTCCTCCAGAAGGCATTTTAGGCCACTGACTTACGCAGACTGCTCCGTCAACATTTTCATTTTCAAGAACCCTGCTGAAAATGAGGGGGTACATGTTGGATTTGTAAAAATCTCCCATGTCGAGGGGGTTGGAAAATTTAATTATGCCTGCGTTGGCGATGTCGGAAAGTTCATTATAGAAGGCTACCCCCGGATCGGCAAAACAGAATCCTTCCTTTTCGCATATATCTGCCATTGAAACTGCAATGCCACCGGCAGGACTCATTGTAAATATGCGCCTGCCTTTCATTGGAGGAAGGTCAAAAGCCTTTGCTGTTGTTATGAAATCCCTGAAGTTGTCAATTCTTATGATTCCAGCCCTTTCAAAGGCCGAATCAATGATATCCTCGTTGTTGCTGAGTGAAGCCGTATGGCTCATTGCCGCCTTGTTTCCGGCTACTGTGGTGTTGGCCTTGTAGACAATCAATGGCTTGTTTATTTTCTGGGCAGCCTCAATGAGCTTGGTCCCGTTAACAATACTTTCAAGATAAAGGCAGATTACCTTGGTTTCAGAGTCATTGCCGAGATATTCAATGAAGTCGCTTTCATCCAGATTCAGCTTGTTACCGATACTGACAAACTTGGCGAGTCCCACGTTTTCATTTTCCATGAGATTCCACAGAAATATTCCAAGTCCGCCACTCTGGGTTATTAAGGAGAGTCCTCCTTTAGGAGGCTTGAAGCTCGGTACGAAAGGAAAGCACAGGCCATTTGCGGTATTTGCCAGAGTAAAAGCATTGGGGCCGACGAATTTTATTCCGTGCTTTTTTGCATTGGCCACAAGCTGTTCGGCAAGAATCAGGCCTTCTTCGCTGCTTTCATTGAATCCGCCCGCAAGTACGGCAAGCCGCTTTATTCCTCCGTTTCCGCAGTCATCCACAGCCGGAGGGACATGTTTTGCAGGAATGAGGATCACCCCAAGATCAGGAATTTCAGGTAGCTCTGTGGCGCTTTTGTATATTTTGATCCCGCATACTTCGTTTTCGGTTGCTGATGGGTTGATTCCGAAAATTCTGCCCTTGTATCCCCATCTTATAAGGTTTTCCAGGATTATTTTGGGCGTATTCTGCTTTTTTGAAGAAAGACCTGCAATGGCTATGGATTCAGGGTAAAACAGCTTTTCCATGGTGCGTTCCTCTGAATGTTTTTTTGCTGTTGATTTCGTTTGTGATGATCTTAGTGTTTACGTTAACGTAAATAACGATTATATCAAGCAATGAACTTTGTCAATACTCTAAGTTTCATATCAATAAACCCGTATATAATAATGATTACAGAACGAAATTATTTGTTTTTATCGGACGGCTTTTTGTGTAATCTTCCGGTAATTTTGGAAATACGGTATAAATGAGCCGATTTAATGAATAGGATTATGATGAATTCTGAAGAGCCCAAAAAAGATATAATTACTCAAAAAGATATAATTACTATATCGGAACTTGCACATGAATTTGACGTAAGCACGCGTTCCATAAGATTTTACGAAGAAAAGGGCATGATCTCGCCAGGCAGGACAAATGGTAATCAGAGGTTCTATACCAAGAGGGACAGGGCAAGGCTCAGGCTTATTCTGAGGGGCAAAAGGTTCGGCTATACACTCGAGGAAATTGCTGAAATTATAGGAATGACAGATGTGGATTACAATGAGGCAGAACAGCTCAGAAAGGCGCTTAAATTCGGAGACAGGAGACTTGCGGAAATCAGGGAGCGGATAAGCGAGCTTCAGCATCTTGAACATGATCTCATGGCGCTTCATGAGCATATGGACTCGAGGCTCAAAGAACTAGAGGTAAAAAAGGATAAAAGGGCAGTGGAGGAATATTTTGAAGAATAGAAAATACGAAAGGCTTGTGATTGCACATAGAGGGGCAATGGCCGCCGCTCCTGAAAACACTGAGGCAGCTTTTGATCTTGCCCTCGAATATCCCATAGACGGTTTTGAGACAGATATTCAGATGACCTCGGATGACAAGCTTGTGATCTATCACGACAGAACCACAAAAAAACTTGAGAAGAAACCAAGGCCGATTTCTGAGATCACCCTGAAAGAACTTAGGAAACTTGATTGCGGTAAATGGTTTACAGAATCATATTCTGGTCAGAAGATCATGACACTTGATTATTTTTTTGAAAAATATTTGCCCCAGACCATGCTGATGCTTGAGCTTAAATCATATCCAGGCGATCTTGACGGCAGCAGGCGTGAAAAATTCTTAGAGCTTCTTGCTGATTCACTGAAAAATTTCATGCCTCAAAATATAGAAGAAAAAGTTTCTGTACTTTCATTTGACGGAGATCTCTTGTCTGGTTTTTATAAGATAATGCCTAAGCTTAGATATGTAATGAATATGGAAACAGATTACGGGTATTTCAAAAATCCTGAAAAGGCCCCTCATTTTATTTCTGCATTCTGTATGGACATAAATGATCTGACTCCGGGATTTGTAAATGCTGCAAAGGCTGCCGGAAGAAAGGTTTATACCTATTCCTGCAATATTCCCCAGACACTTTCAAAGGCAATTGAGCTTGACCTTGAAGGCATTATGACAGATGATCCCGCAAAATTTTTCAGTTTTTATCTTGGAAACTGAATGCAGAAGTTAGTGAGAAGCAAGCATTTCCTTGACACCAAATGAACGTCTGGTTAAATTCATTCTCTTTATAAAATAATGGACGCCATATAAATCGTTATTGCTACAAAAGAGGGGCGTCCTCATTGAAATCCCGTTTGGAGGACCATTGGTGATGGACTATAAGAATACGTTGAATCTTCCGGTTACAGATTTCCCCATGAAGGCGGATCTTGCAAGCCGTGAACCTGTACAGATAAAGGCATGGGAAGAAGGAAACCTGTACGGGAATATTCGTGAGCACTCAAAAGGCAGACAGAAATTCATCCTTCACGACGGCCCTCCGTATGCAAACGGACATATTCATATCGGAACAGCCCTTAATAAAATATTAAAGGATATAGTTGTTAAATCACGCCAGATGGCTGGTTTTGACGCTCCGTATGTTCCTGGCTGGGACTGTCACGGCCTTCCTATAGAGCTTAATGTCGACAAACAGCTCGGCAAGAAAAAACATGACATGACAACAGCCGAAATCCGCGGAAAGTGCCGTGAATACGCATCAGGATTCATAAACATCCAGAGGGACGAGTTCCGAAGACTCGGTGTTCTTGCTGACTGGCAGAATCCTTATCTTACAATGAATTATCAGTACGAGGCCGAGATTGCCCGTGAGTGCTGTGAATTTTATCTTAAAGGCAGCCTTTTCAGGGGGAAAAAGCCGATTCACTGGTGCTGCAGCTGTACTACAGCTCTTGCAGAAGCTGAAATAGAGCATGAAAATACTGTCTCGCCTTCAATATATGTTCGTTTTCCTGTAAAAGACGATTTGTCTTTCATATCTCCTGCCCTTGCTGGCAAGAAAATATTTCTGGTAATATGGACGACAACTCCATGGACAATTCCTGCCAACCTTGGTGTCAGTGTTAACCCTGATTTTGAGTACTCAGCAATAGAAAATGGAGATGAAGTTCTTGTGGTCGCAAAGGAACTTGCTGAAAAATGCATGCAGACTTTCGGTATTGAAACAATCAATACAATTGCCGAATTCACAGGAGTTCAGATAGACGGCCTCAAATGTTCACATCCTTTTTATGATCGTGACTCGATAATAATGAACGGCCTTCATGTTACTCTTGAAGCTGGAACAGGTTGTGTTCACACAGCTCCCGGACATGGTACGGACGACCATATTGTCGGACTCAGGTACGGCCTAGAGCCTTTTGCTCCTGTAGGCGATAACGGATGCTATACAAAGGAAGCTCCTGGTCTTGAGGGGCAGTTTGTTTTCAAGGCAAACGAGTCAGTAATAAACATCCTTAAAGAAAAGGGCATGCTCGTTAAAGAAGAAAAAATGAACCATTCCTATCCCCACTGCTGGAGATGCAAAAAACCAGTTATTTTCAGGGCTACGGCACAGTGGTTCATTTCAATGGACAAGACAGGCCTGAGAAAAAAAGCCCTTGATGAAATTGAAAGAGTCCAGTGGATTCCAAGTTGGGGACGTGACAGAATACACGGCATGATTGAAAATCGTCCGGACTGGTGCGTTTCAAGGCAGAGATCATGGGGAGTTCCGATCACCATGTTCCATTGCAAGGACTGTGATGAGCTGCACATGACAAAGGAAATAGCAGACCGTATTTACGAGCTTTTCAAGGAAAACGGCGTAGATGCATGGTTTGAAAAGGATGCTTCTTTCTTCCTGCCAGAAGGTACAAAATGTTCCAAATGCGGATCTTCTGATTTTGGCAAGGAAAGAGATATTCTTGACGTATGGTTTGACTCAGGCGTCAGCCATGCAGCTGTTCTCAAAACAAACCCTGCGCTCTCATGGCCTGCTGATATGTATCTTGAAGGCAGTGACCAGCATAGAGGCTGGTTCCACAGTTCTCTTCTTACTTCTGTGGGAATCAAAGGTTCAGCTCCTTATAAATCAGTTCTTACCCACGGTTTTGTTGTGGATGCCGAAGGTCGCAAGATGTCCAAGTCAGTGGGCAATGTAATTGCTCCTGAAGAAGTCATCAAAAAATTCGGGGCCGAAATATTAAGGCTCTGGGTAGCGTCTTCTGACTACAGAGATGATATCAGAATCTCTGACAATATTCTGAAACAGCTTTCAGACGCATACAGGCGCATCAGAAATACCTGCCGGTTCATTCTTGGCAATCTTTCTGATTTTGATCCTTCAAAAGACGCGGTTGCTCTTGATGAAATGACAAGCCTCGACAGATTTGCGCTTCACAGGCTTGGGGACATTCTTGATAGAATAAAGAAAGCATATGATGATTATGATCTTCACATTATCCATCATACGCTTGCTAATTACTGCGGCGTGGATCTTTCCGCATTTTACTTAGATATTCTGAAGGACAGACTCTATGTTCTGCCTGCTGGATCTGTCGAAAGAAGAAGCGCACAGACTGTCATGCACATAATCCTTGATTCAATTGTTAAGGCCATGGCTCCGATTCTCTGCTTCACGTCCGAAGAAGTATGGAAATATATGCCAAAGACAGAGGGCAGGCCAGCGAGTGTTCATCTTGCTGATATGCCTGTTTATAATGAAGCGTGGAGAAATGACGAACTTGCCGCAAAATGGGAAACTATCCTTAAGGTGAGGGGCGATGTAACAAAGGCGATAGAGCAGGCCAGAGTTACAAAGCTTGTCGGCCATTCACTCGATTCATCCGTGACAATACAGGCTGAAGGCGATGTTTATGATGTTCTTTCAGGTTTTGCGGACGATCTTGCGGGTATATTCATAGTATCTGCTGCAAGGGCGACTGATTCTGAAAATCTTGGAGAAGTATATGTTAGTCAGGATTTGCCTGGGCTTTCCATTAAAGTTGAAAAGGCAGGCGGAGAAAAATGCCCGAGATGCTGGATATACGACACTTTTGTAGGTCAGGATGTCGAACATCCCCAGCTTTGCAAAAGGTGTTCTTCTGTAATACGTCAGATTATTTAATAAGTTGATTAACAATCTATGGGTCTCTGTTTTTTGCAGAGATCCATTTGATTTTTGTGAAGATTCGGCTTGCCTCCGGCGAGGCTTTATAACCCAATCGACCAAAGTCAGACGAAGCGTATTCGCCCGGCTGTTTTGAAGTTGATAGGGCGAGTGCCTCGAGCGGGCCGCTTTTTTGTAAAAAAGCTCCGCAAAAACTTCATGGTTTTGTTATTTGGCAAAAACATTGATATTTTAAGAGTTTTAAAAATGATCGGGCCATGACTTTTAAAATATCACTGAGAATTGAGCATAACCACATAACTTTATGGTTTTTGGTATAAGTGAAAATCATAATAGTTCGTAGGTCGGACTATAGTGTCCTTTGCTCGTAATCCGACAATAAATTTAAAAAAGTATAGGTTTTATAATCCAGTCTTCCCACTAATTATTTATAAACTGCAAAGGTTTACTGCATGGTCATGGATAAAGAAAAAATAATCAGACTTCTACTGATTTCTGGAATTGTTCTGATTATTGATCAGATAACAAAGATCATCATACTGAAATATCTGTTCCTGCATCAGGAAATACCTGTAATCCCGGGTTTGTTCAATATCGTATCAGTAAGAAATCCTGGCGGTGCGTTCGGCTTTCTTGCAAACCATTCAAGCCTGGTGAGAGCCCTTGTTTTTTTTGTGGTTTCGGGTTTTGCAGTAATAGCAGTCATTTATTTTTACTGGTCAACACCAAAGGACTTGAAATGGCTTTCTTCCGCGTTTGCAATGATACTTGGCGGAGCGGCCGGTAATCTTGTGGACAGGATCAGATTCGGAGAAGTTGTCGACTTCCTGGATTTCTATCTTGAATACTTCAATTACCACTGGCCCGCGTTCAATGTGGCAGATAGTGCCATTACCATTGGTATGGCTATTTTTTTATGGCATGTTGTTTTCGGCAAAATTCCTGATTGATTCTACACAAGTGAGGTTTTATGCATCCGGTAATATTCAGTTTAGGCTCGATCACTCTTTATACATACGGCCTTTTTCTTGCGCTTGGATTTATTTCCGGCCTTTATATTTCAAGACGTGAGGCTGTTTTGATTGGTGAGAACCCTGACATTGTGAGTGATCTGGTTTTTTATCTTATTATATTCGGAGTCCTGGGCGGCAGGTCTTTTTATATTCTTACCAATCTTGACTTTTTTTTGAAAAATCCGGTCAATGTTTTCAAGATATGGGAAGGAGGCCTCGTATTTTACGGTGGTTTTATTTTCGCCATAATAACTGTCTGGGCCTATACAAAATATAAGAAGATTAGTCTTTGGAAATACGCGGACATACTTGCCCCTGGTCTTGCCATAGGCCATGCAGTGGGAAGAATAGGGTGCCTTATGGCAGGCTGCTGTTACGGCAGGGAATGTGATCTGCCCTGGGCAATCACCTTTCATGATCATGGTTCTCTTGCTCCTCTTGATATTCCGCTGCACCCCACCCAGATTTATGAAGTAATCGGCAATCTGCTTATATTCGCAGCTTTGATGCTTTTCAGAAAAAAGAAGCAGATCGATGGTCAGGTCTTCTGGGTATACGTTCTTCTTTACGGAGCAATGCGTTTTATCATCGAGATATTCAGAGGCGATGACAGGGGCGCTTTTATTTTCGGTACGGTTTCCGTTTCCCAGACCATAGGGATTATGATGATAACAGCGTCAGTATTCATGCATTTTTATTTGAGAAGAAAAAAAACGAAAAATGCCTGAAATAACCCACAGGGATCTGGACAAACATCTTAAATCAGGCGAAGACCTTCACCAAACCATTCTGATCTTTGGCGATTCGTGCCTTGCTGATTCTGCAATGGCAAAGCTCATGACCCATGTTTTCAAGGGTAAGGATCCGGGGATAAATTATGAAAAGGCAGATGGGCTTTCAGGAATAGGAAATGCCATTGAATTTTTGATGACCAGATCTTTTTTCCCTGGCCCGAAGCTTGTCTGTATTACTGACGCGAAAATTTTTGAATCAAAGGAAGATCTCCCTGGAATAATAGCAAAATCAAAACAGGCCTTTGATAAGGATGACAAAAAAAGAGCCTCTAAATTCCTTCTTAAATTCATCGTTGAATCAGGCTTGGATCTTGCCTCGATAACCTCGGCAAATTTTCACGAAAAAATAGGCCTGTCGTCTGAAGATGACTGGGCGTGGGGTATTATAAATCATATCCGTCAAAACGGAATAACGGCAGACGAAGGGCAGGGCGACTCTTCAATTATTGAAAAGACAATAGCTAAGGGACTGCCGAAAAATCATTTTCTTGTTCTAATTTGCGATTCTGTTGACAAGAGAAAGGCCGGATACAAAAAATTCAGTTCGACTGCCCTGATCGTAAATTGTCAGATTCCAAAAGGGGACAGAAAGGCTGATAAAGATGCCCAGGATGTAATTTTCAGGGAAAAGGCGGCAGAAATGCTTGGCCCGCTCAAAAAGAGCCTCGATTCCCTTGCTTTTATGGCGCTAAGAGATATGACCGGGGACGATCTCAGGGTTTTTTCCGAGAATCTAAAACTTCTTGCTGATTTTTCAGGAGAGCGCCAGAAAATAACAAAGGAAGACGTTAATAATGTCCTGGCCAGAACAAAACAGGACCCAATTTACGAGTTTACCAATTCCCTTGCTTCCAGGGATCTCGAATCGTCCATCTTTTTCATGAGATCAATTCTTGATTCAGGTGCACATCCTCTCCAGATTCTTGCCTCTATGATAAATCTTGTCCGCAGGTTGCTTGTTGTAAAAAGCTTTTGCGATGGACAAAATGGCAGAGCATGGCGCAAGGGCATGTCATACAACGATTTCCAGAATGCTGTGATGCCGTCTGTCACTTCAGTTGATTCCGATCTGACCGGAATCATTACAAACTGGCTGTCTGCTTCAATTCCAGCTAATTCCAGAAAGGCCCAGGCCGCAAAAACAGATCTTCTTATGGCAAAAGGGACAAGTCCTTATCCCCTTTATCTGCTTTTTCAGAAAGTTTCTGCTTTTACCATGGGAGAGCTTGTGTCTTTTTTCGAAGAGCTATCAAAGCTTGATTTGAAAATGAAGACCTCCGGAGGCGATAATGTGCTTCTTATTGAGGCATTGATCATAAGAATATGTGCAAATCTAAATAATAGATGATACTGGTAAATCCATTATTTCTTTTGATCGTTCATATATAAAAAACAGGCTTTTTTTTCTATAATTGTGGAAAAGGATATATAAAAAAGGCTGTGTTCCCCTTAGATATTGAAAAGCGAAATAATAAACCTTTTTGTAATTCTGGATCTTGGACAACTTTTTGTAAAATGGTCCTTAAGTCTCCTCAAAAATATTAAATTTTTAAATGGCTATGTACTATGTTTAGTATGATTGTCTGGTCTGAAAAAAGTTATTTACAAAAATATCGAAAGTATTGTTTTCCAAGCATCTGACATAATCATAAAGTTTTTTCTGACCTTTTTACAAAAAGCGACTCGCCGAAGGCGCTCAAGCTGAAATAAGACAGAACCATATATTTTTATTATTATAAGAAGCAAATGTCCTAAAGTTGTGTATGTTTTTTAATTGATGGAGATTAAAAGAATTTTTACACAAAGTTTCCAAAAAAACGTAACTCAAAAATGGTTTATTTTTTATATTCCTATATTTGATGGACTCGCAAAAAGTCGAAAAAGGGCTTAAGCGTCATGCAGTGCTTGACATGGCACCCGGTATTTTCAGGTGTTTCTGGATTCCGGCCTGCGCCGGGATGACTTAAAATCGTACTTTTTGAGAGTTTGTCATATTTGACTCGAACATAGCCAAAAAATAACATTCATATGGTGATGAAATGCCAAGAACAAAAATAATATGCACAATAGGTCCATCAAGCAGCACTCCTGAAATCATAAAAGCAATGATCCAGGAAGGCATGAATGTGGCAAGACTCAATTTTTCCCACGGAACCCACGAACAGCACGCCGAAAAAATTGTAATGATAAGAAAGGTGGCTGATGAGCTCGGAAAGCATGTCGCCATACTTCAGGATCTTTGCGGCCCAAAGATAAGGATCGGTCTTGTCAAAGAACCTGGCATAAGGCTTGACTCAGGAAGTACTCTCATTCTGACAACCGAAATCCTTGTTGGTGAGGATGGAAAAGTATCTGTATCATACAAAAATCTTCCAAGGGACGTAAAATCAGGAGACATAATTCTTCTTGCAGACGGAATGATGGAACTTGCAGTTCGTGAAATCAAGGGCGATGAGATTTTCTGCACCGTAATAACCGGTGGTGTCCTTACTTCTAACAAGGGAATAAACCTGCCTTCAGGTACAATAAGTACACCCTCGCTCACTGATAAAGACAAGGCAGATCTTGAATTCGGACTTAAGCACGACATTGATTTTGTGGCCCTTTCATTTGTAAGAAGGGCTTCAGATATACACGAAGCAAGACAGTTGATTATTGCAGCTGGTAAGGATGTGCCCATAATTGCGAAAATTGAAAAACATGAGGCCATTGAATCCATTGACGCAATTATTGATGCCTGTGACGCTGTGATGGTTGCACGGGGTGATCTCGGGGTCGAGATCCCACTTGAAAATGTACCTGTTCTTCAGAAAGAAATTGTCAAAAAAGCCAATCTTGTTGGAAAGCCTGTAATAATTGCTACCCAGATGCTCAGATCCATGGTTGATTCTCCAAGACCCACAAGGGCCGAAGCGACTGATGTCGCAAACGCAGTACTTGACGGAGCCGACGCTGTAATGCTTTCAGAGGAGACAGCAAGCGGGCAATATCCTGTCAAAGCAATTCAATATATGGCGCGTATTGCAGAAACTGCCGAAAAAACGTCAAAAAGCACGGTTGACATGAGCCTTATCCCTGAAAAAAATATTGAGGAAGCCGTGGCCTACGCGTCCTGCGTTCTGGCCGAGAATCTTGGGGTTTCTGCAATTGTGGCGCCTACGAGTAAAGGCTTTACAGCTATGCTGATTTCGAAATTCAGGCCCAAGGCAAAAATTATCGCGCTTTCACCGGATATTTCCATCGTTCGAAGACTTTCTCTTTACTGGGGCTGCTTTGCAAAGCTCACGGAACAGTCAAAAAATACTGATGACATGATTGAAGACGGCGCTAAATCAGCGCTCGAAACAGGTCTTGTATCAAAAGGGGATCTCATTGTCATAACTGCTGGACATCCTGTTTGGGTGGCTGGGACTACAAATATGGTTAAGGTGAAGAGGCTTTGATGATGGGTAGTACAAGATCCGAAAAATCATCTACAGACCAAATGAGACATGACAAAGTTGCAAATAGCATATTTCTTCAGGCCAAGTATCTGGCATTCTGTTTAAGGCATATAAATAGAATAAAAAAAGCGAAAAAAATATTTGGCGTGTCAGACCTTGTTAATGCCGTTTTTGATGATTTTGATAGTATCCTTACTCCTCTTCAGATTAAGAGCGAGATACATGAGCTACTTGAAATTTTGAAAAATTCAGGAGCAAATAATTTGCTTGAGATTGGTTCTGCTAATGGAGGAACTCTTTTTCTTTTTTCAGGATGCGTGCGCCCTAATGCCAAGCTTGTTGGGATAGATGTCCCATTCGGAAGATTTAAGACTACTTATTCGATTGCAAGAAGAGCATTATTTAAATCTTTTATTGGCAAGAAACAAAAACTAAGAATTATTGAACGGAATTCCCAAGACATATCTACTCTGACTGTTGCCGAAAGATTTATATCAGGAAGAAAATTCGATTTTATTTTTATAGATGGAGATCACTCTCTTGAAGGCGTAAAAAAGGATTTTGAACTGTATTCTCATATAGTCAAGGATGGAGGGTTGATTTGTTTTCATGATATAGTACACCATCCTCCCGGAACAGTGTCCCACGCTGCAGAAGTAGATGTTTTTTGGAATTCCATCAAATCCGGGTATGATCATCTTGAAATCATTGAAAGTGATTCCCAGATATGGGGCGGCATCGGAGTTATAATAAAAGGCGGAATTCCTTCCAGGACCTGTAAAAAGAAATCTTTTGGGTATGGATCATCAAATATTGATATGGAAGTTGAAGGTTTTTCATCGCCTGAAGCAGAATCATCTTTTTCGTGGACTGATAGTGATAATGCCATAATCAGAACAAAAATTGATAAATATGAAACTGACCCAGGCTATGTTCTTGAGTTGAATGCCATGCCATTTTTTCTTTCTGAACCAAATTTTGCAGATGTCCATGTTAACGGTATTAAAGTCAAAAGATTGATTTTTGAAAGTTCTGATAAAAGGATATTCCGTATCTATTTCAGCAGTTCGATGGTAAAACCTGATGGCAAGATAGAGATTGAACTCATTTTCAGCAAAAGGATTACTCCATTTGAGGCTGGGATATCATCTGACAAAAGAAAGCTCGGACTCGCATTATTTGATCTTGAAATAAAATCAACGGGGATTGCGGCGCTGGAAAAGTCTTTTTGAAAAAATGTTTAGATAGCATTACCGGAACGTAATGCATTTAATACCAATTCCAAATCAAAGCGCTATCTATGTTGGCATCGTCGTCAGCTCCTCAACGTACAAACCACGTACGTTTGCGTCGCCTCCTCCTTGCCGCCTTGATTTCATCTTTGATTTGAAAATGGTATAACAAGCTCTTACATCCCGTATGGTTATTTTTGAATCCCATATCATGATTTTTTTTGCGGAGCTTTTTTCAAAAAAAAGCAACCGCCGGAGTTATTCGGATCAATGTCGGATTACGAGCAAAGGACGCTCTAATCCGACCTACGAATCGGCCTTTTTTTACTGTAATTTAACCATATAAGGCCCATAATGTTCGATTTAAATTAGAATGAGACGTAAATTAAACTCCCTATGAGAAAATTGTGCCCGGTTGATCAACGACAATTATTTCACCCTGTACATTCATCATCAAGGTTTACGAGGTGATCCTTAAGAACCATCGCCGCAACAATGAAGATATAAACGCTTACCATAATGCTGGCGGCTCCTGCCACGGAAGAAAAAACATCTGCCATTAAACTTTTTTGACCTTCCATCATTCTTTGAACCATAGAAAGTATTATGCTCTGCATACCTTTAATTATTATAAGAGGAAGGCTGTATGAGAAATTTCCGATAAGGCATTTTATTCCGAGAAGGATGCTTGAAATGCTTGTTTTCTGAAGAAAAACAAGGGGAAATACATAAAGAGTTGCAATGTCGATCACAAACGATCCTGCTTCTTCAATAAAAGATGATTCACCTGTCAGCCCGAGCAGAAGGGCAGGGGTGCTTAGTATCAGACTTGCAATAAGATAGTTCGCCCAATGGGTCTTAACGAGAATAATGCAGGATGATTTTCTGCAGTTTGATATGATCTCCGCAATTTTCCCGTAAACATAAGGATAAGGGAAGAAAATCAGAATTATGGACATCAGGAAAAAGAGCCCCTGATTTGATGCAATATATGGATTATGTATGAATAATGCATAAAAAATTGCCGGAAGAATACACGTGAATATGTTTTTGCGGATCAGTGTGATGGCTCTCGAGGTATATATCATAAAGTCATTTTTCATGATTCTTCCCTCCTTGGTATTTGTTTGAATTGTGATCCAGAATTTTCTTTAAATCTACATTATCCCTTTTAAAAACTAAAGATTAAAATTGGGTTAATATCAGTATCTTGAGGCTCCTTTTTATGAATTTACTCTCTGCAAGGATGATAAGGGGGGAAACCGAATATATACAAACTTGATGGTTTCTCAAAAAGTCAGAAAAAGGCATCAGCGTAATGCCGGATGTTATTAGGCCTGTTTGTATTTCCAGGTAGTTATGGATCTATACCTGCGCCGGAATGACGGCAATCGGACTTTTTGAGATCTTGTCAAAATTAAAAAGGCAGCCTGGGGCCGCCTTTTTTAACAGAAATAACAGAAACGTTTTATTTATAAGGGCAGAATATGATAGATAACCCCGGCGATAAGCATGCATGTAGGAATGGTAAGAATCCATGCCATTACAATATTTCCGACAAGTCCCCATTTTACGGCGTGTATTCCCTTGGTGCTTCCGACGCCCATTATTGATGTCGATATTACATGTGTGGTGCTTATTGGTATCCCGAAATGGGAAGCGCCAAGAATAACAGCGGCGGCAGATGTTTCAGCTGCAAAGCCGTGAACAGGTTTGAGCTTGATCATTTTGCTGCCCATTGTCCTGATGATCTTCCATCCTCCGGCCATTGTTCCTAAGCCCATGGTTATTGCGCAGAGAAAAATAACCCATTTGGGAACCTCAAATGAATCAAGGGAATGAAAGCTCACAAGAGCAAGCGTTATGATCCCCATGGTTTTCTGGGCATCGTTTGTCCCATGACTGAGAGCCATTACGCCCGAAGATAGCAGCTGAAGCTTTTTGAAGTATTTATTGACCTTGTCCGGGTTGCTTTTAGAAAACACCCACAAAATTACCACCATGAAAAAAAAGCCTATTACAAGTCCTATCAGCGGAGATGTTACCATTGGAATGAGCACTTTCTCGGCTACTCCGTGGATTTTTACAACGCCTAAACCTGATTTTGCAATTGAAGCTCCCATAAGTCCGCCGATCAGGGCATGGGAAGAGCTTGAAGGGATTGCATAATACCATGTGATAAGATTCCATATGATGGCGGAAAAAAGAGCGCAGAGTATTACACCCTGGGTTACACTGGATGTTTCAACAATTCCCTTGCCCACTGTGCTAGCTACATGGGTTCCAAGGAGGGCGCCGCCCATGTTTAGCACGCCGGCGTATATGATTGCAGCCCTTGCAGTAAGAACCTTTGTTGATACAACCGTGGCTATTGCATTGGCTGAATCGTGAAAGCCGTTAATATATTCAAAAATAACTGCTGTTATAACTACAACAATCAGAAGAGCATATGTCATTTTCTAAGTTCCCCGCTACCTGTCTGTCCTGATTTAGCCTAATCATGCTTGAGAACGATATTAACTATCTCGTCTGAAATGGCAGAACAGATATCAAGAGCATTTTCAATATTCTTGTAAATATCCCTCATTTTGAGAACATGAAGAGCGTCATGGGCGCCTGAATAAAGCTCCTGGGTTGCCTGGTAAAGAATTTCATCTCCGTGGTTTTCGATCTCCTTCATTCTATGATGACATTCGGTCACTTCCTTGAGCGAGGGGCCTTTTTTCAGAAGAGTAATTACGTTTTTAAGCTCTTCTGTGGCCTTTAACAAGGTTTCAGACTGCTTTTTCATGAATCCGTTGTAATGATCGATATTGTAGATTTTGAGATTGATGCATGATTTTACAATGCTTTTCGATATTCTTGAAAGCAGTGATGAAATGAGCTGGATATCTTCTCTGTCTATGGGGGTTATGAATGAAGCATTAAGAAGGGCAAGATTCTCTTTAGAAATATTGGAACTCATCCTTTTAAGAGTTTTTGCCTGAATAAGATGGTCTTCCTGGTATGCTTCATCAGAATTTATGATTTGATGATATAGTTTTGCTGTCTCCGCACAGATTCCTGCCCCATCTTCAAAAAGGCTGTAAAATTTTTTTTCCGGCGGAGGAAGGATCCTTTCGAGAATGCCTAACTTCATATTATCATTAGCTCCTTATTAGATTTCTATTATTATTAACAAGGCGGTTATATCGCTTTATTCCCAAATGTCAAAAGGAAATCATGTCAACTTTTCAGGGCTGAACCGAGCTGTCCCGCCGTGCCCTCATGGGCGCGTCTTTTTTTGAAAGAGGCGGTTTTATTATTGATCAAATGATGAATTACTCAGGGCTTGTTTATTAGCATGATTAAATGAAAATACAGAAATGTGAAAACAATGATTAAAATGCAGAGAGGAACAAGTCTTTTGTAAAAAGTCAAAGAATCAGCACCGAAAAATGAGTTAGAGAGGATAAGACACAGGTGAAGAGGCGAGAGCATTACTCCCATGAATCCGCTTGCTATTGCAAGGATGGTAACGGGTTCTATTAATGCGGTATTTCCTGAAACCGAACAAAGAGAAATAATCACAGGAAGGCTTATGCCTATGAATGCTACGCTTATTCCTGTCACAATTCCTGTTAGAAATGGCAGGAAAAAGGCTGAAAGATAAATCGGGATTCCAGCACCTGTAATTTCACTTCCAATCTGGCCGGCGGCCCCTGTATCCTCAAGAATTTTTTTGAAGACCATTATTGACACCACCATTAAGATCATGTCTGCCAATCTTTTGTCCAGTATGGCTGCCTTCACGGTCATCATATCAAGCCTGTTTGTAATGATAACAAAAAGTATCCCTGAAATGAGGGATGCCATGAGTATTAAATCCCTAATCATATGTGCTTCCGGAAAAATTCTTGCAAATATAGGTGAAATTGTGAGCACTGGTATAATAACCAAAAGTATTGGTGAGATTTCTTTGATGCCGCGCTGAAAAATCGGGCTCATATCATCCCGTGAATTTTTATTTGTCTTTATTTTGTAATCAAGGGATATCCGGCCGGAAGGCAAATACACGATCCCTATCAATATTGCTAAGATCGTAAATGGGGACATGTATAATGCTAACACGTCAAATCCCATTCCGCTTATTGAAGAAGCAAGGATTACTCCAGGATAAAGTGGCCACAGATATTCCCACACATGTCTGTACCAGTAATTTATGAGACTCATTCTTGATGGGCCGATTTTATGGCTATCCGCAAGGGTTTTTACCATTGGCGCTGAAAACACGGCTCCTCCTGGAACTGGGAGGAGTCCTATTATTGCCGGAAATGCGGCGAGTCCTATTTTCCGGCCTCTTTCATTGTCCTTGAATATCTCTGCCATCCTTGATGTTGACCCTGATTTTTCAAGAAGATCTCCGAAAATAATTATCAGGGAGACAATTACCCCAAGGGAAAGAGTCTTTGATGCAATAAGCGATGATAAAAAAGACAGGATATAGTTTTTGAATGGCATGGTAAAAAAAAGTGAAAGCAAAACACTTCCGCCAAAAAAAACAGATGAAATGGAATATTTTTTTCTTATGGTGAGAAACATGACCACAAATACAATTATGACCCTTAAAATTGCCGAATAATCGGGGGTATTCATATAGCCTCGAACCTGAATTCCGTTATCAAGACAATAAAAGAATCCGTATATATGATTTTTTTTCAAAGATCATTGGAATTATTGACCTGCTAAGTCTTTCAACGATCATAAGCGCCATTTAAGTCAAGGTGAGTAAGGTAAAGCCTTAAATCGAATTCCAGCTGGTGGTAGGAAGGTTCCATGTGCTCGCATAAGCTATAGAATGACTTGTCGTGGTCTTTTTCTTTTAAATGAGCAAGCTCATGAACCACAATCATTTTTAGAAATTCTATGGGAGCTTTTTTAAAAATAGAGGCTATTCTGATTTCGTTCTTGGATTTAAGCTTTTTCCCCTGGATTCTGGACACATGGGTATGCAATCCGAGGGAATGGTTGATTACACTTATTTTGTCATCGTATACAACTTTGCTTATAGGGCGTGTCTTTTTAAGATATTCATTTTTTATTCCAATGGTGTAATCATAAAGCGCTTTATCAGAGGCGATGTCATGCTGTATTATGGGGTATTTTTTTTGTATAACCTCGCCAAGCTGTCCGCTTTCAATCAGGGACCTAACCTTATCTGTGATTTGGGCAGAGTAATTTGACAGATATTTCAACTCATACATTTTTGTTTCCGTTCTAAAAAACAGTGGTTAAAACTTGACGGACATCGGTCTAATTACCTGAAAGTTTTTTGCGGAGCTTTTTCAAAAAGCGACCCGCCGGAGGCAATCATTATCACAACTATGTCGTTAAATGTCCTTATGACTCCTGTCTGTCTTTGGTTTTTAAGGAGTAGATTGCCTCCCCTGAGGCCTCTTTTTTATTAAAAATATTAGCTGTCTTAACGGGAACTGAGCCAGCAATTATGCTTTTAAAGCATAAGCGAAACAGAGCCACAAATTAAGAATACAGATATATTATATGATCTGATTTTTAAAGAGATTATAAGCGTTATTTAAGAATTTTGGTTTTGCGTGGATTTGAAAGAAAGGCCGGGGAAAGAAAGTCATTCCCCGGTCATTATTGTGAAGCAGCGAGAGCTTTGGCACCAATAGGGTGTGGGTGAAAATATGTGGGAAGTGCCGGGATTTGCTGGGTTTTGGTGGGATTTTGGCCCGGAATATTTTTTGGCACTACTTTTTTAATTTTCGATAAAAATGCGTGTGGTTTGGCACTAATTGATACAGGGATTAATGACGCTTTAAAGGCTCGTTAATCCCTTTTGATTTTTTAAAAGCCGCCGTTGCCGTTTGCAGGTTTAACAAGCTCGCGGGCATACCACACAACCTGACCTATTATAATGATGTCGCTCAGATCTGCCTCGTATGTCGGGTACTCTGCCACATTGTCGCTTATTATTCTTATCTTATCCTTTAGCCCCATTTCAAGCCTTTTGACGGCAGCAAGCCCGCCAAGGTTTATGCTGTAGATTCCATTGAGGCTCAGGGTTTTTCTGTTCGTATCTATCATTACAATGTCACCATCCCGAAGAGTCGGGTTCATGCTATCCCCTTTTACAAGGCACAGAGCCAGAGACCCTGGAGATGATGAAATTTTTCTGACCCATTCTTTGCGGAAAGCATAGCGTGATGTAACTCGCTCTGATTCCACCAGGGTTCCATGTCCTGCAGCCAGCTCTACATTATATAAAGGAACGAAGCTGAACTCATCAGTTATTTGACCTTCGGATCTTGCGGAATCTTTAAGCGGTTCAGATATAAACATTTCCCCCTGGCCAGTTCTGAGCCATTCGTAGTTTATTCCCTTACATTTTGTAAGGAAAACATCTACATCGCCTATATTGTTGCGGGCTTTCCATGCATTAAGAGTCCCTTCTTTAACCCCTAAGAACTCTGATAACTCCCTGTAAGTCCTTAATTTATAGTATTTTTTTATAGCGTCGAATATCAATTCTACTTTATGTAGATTTTTATCTTGCATTTTGTAGTTTCCATAGTTATAAATAATCAAACATGTAGGATTAATCAAAAGGTAACTAATGAGCAAAGAAAAGGCAATTAAAATAAAGGTTTCGTTGCTTCAGATGGGGATCAGCCAAGCGCAGATTGCCAGGGATTTAGAGTTAGACAGGAGCACTGTCAACCAAGTTATTAATGGCACGCGCCGCTCACAGCGTGTTGAAAACTATCTCAATGAAATTTTGTCTAAGGCTCAAAGTGTCAAAAACGATGTCCGAAATTATGAAGGCAATATCGGACAGGATAACGGACAAGAAAATGAATAACGGACAAAGAGCTTAAATCTATTAAATACAGGGATATAAGTCACATGGACGGCTGGATAGGGATTAAAGAGATATCGGACATTTTAACAGCCAAAGAAGACACTATATTAAAACGTCTTCAGAGGGGGAGCTTTACCATGAAAAGGCAGGTTCCTGTCACTGGTAAAGGCGCTCGAAACGGCCTTGTCTGGCAAATCCACATCGACGACCCTGCAATCCCATCAGAAGCCCGTGACAACTGGAAGAAAGCCCACGCAACCAAGGTTTTCAACAGTTCAGTCCTATCTGCAAACGCAGATAGGACTGAAGAAACGGCCCTGATCCATAGCCTGAATCTTCCTGATAACGATCTGACCAGGTCGGCGGTTAAATCTGCGGTGAAGCGTCAGAAATTTGACGCTAAAAACAAGGAAGAAAGACGCAAGAAAAAGGAACTCGACCTTGCCAGATTCAACCAGCTTCCTGAAAAAAAGCAGAAATCAGCCCTGGCAAAATATGAAATCCTGAAGTCATGCGAACGCTGGCTCAAGGCTGCCGGATATAAACCAGGCAGTCCAAGCGGCGTGGATCTTTTTGCGATTGAATACAACAGCCGGACTCTTGAAATCAGCCAGCCCGTACTTGACGAGATCAAGAAAACAAGCAGGCGCAGCATCTTCAGATGGCGCACCTTATATAATGAAGGAGGTCTCCTTGCCCTGGCAGATGATTACAAAAGCAACGAAGGAAAGACCAATCTCACCAAGGAACAGCAGGCACTGGTGATTTCCATGAAGATCAAGTTCCCGGGATACTCGCTCAAGCGTGTAACCAAGGCTCTGGCCGCCAGAAACATGCCAGCAAACGTGGATTCTGTACGCAGATTCATAAAACGCTGGCTGAAAATGAACGCAAGCCTTCATCTTTTTCTTACAAGTCCTGATGAATGGAAAAGCCGCCATATGTTCGCTTTCGGCGACGCTTCCGAGACGGTTTCCCGGCTCAATCAGCTTTGGGAAATGGACTCAACGCCTGCGGATATCATGCTCACTGATGGCCGTTATACGGTTATCGGCTGCATTGATGTCTATTCACGAAGATTCAGGCTGCTGGTTTCTCCAACTTCAAAGGCGGTCTCTGTGGCAGCTCTTATACGCAGGGCAATCATTGAATGGGGAGTAGCCGAAACCATCAAGACCGACAACGGCGCGGATTATGTTTCCGCACATGTTGAACGAGTTCTTGAAGGGCTTGAAATAGAGCACTTCCTTTGTGATCCTTTTTCACCTGAACAGAAACCTCACATTGAAAGAGCTTTAAAAACTTTTTCCCACGGAATCGTGGAACTTCTGCCCGGCTATATAGGCCATTCGGTCACTGACAGAAAGGCAATTGAAGCAAGACGATCCTTTTCCGCACGGCTGATGAAAAAAGATGAAGAAGTTGAGATAAAACTCACGTCCCTTGAGTTCCAGAAAATCTGCGACAGATGGGTGGACGCCATTTATATGCACGATTCCCATGCTGGCCTTGGCGGTAAAACACCTGCTGAAATGGTCAGGGAATGGGCGCCTCCGATACGGGTGGTCGAGAATGAGAGGGCGCTGGATATTCTTCTGCATCCTGCTCCTGTTGATGGCGGCTACAGGACTGTGGCCAAAAAAGGCGTCAGAGTGGACACCAGAAATTATATCTCGCCCGATTTTGCGGGCTGGGAAGCGAAGCGTGTCATGGTTCGGATGGATGAAACGGATCTCGGTCACGTCTTTGTTTACAGCGGAGAAGGCGAGTTTATCTGTGTGGCCGAATGCCCTGAATGGAGAGGTATTTCAGCGGCTGAACTGGCAAACCATGCCAAGGCAAGACAGGCCGCCATCATGAGGGAGCAGAAAAAGGAACTTAAAGAGCTTACCAGAAAGGCCAAGGTCGAGACAGTCCCGGAAGATATCCTGACTTACCGTGAAGACAAGATAGCGACCATTATGGAGTTCCCGAAACAGACCGTCCCACATATTACCCCGGCACTTGAAGAAGCTGCTAAAGCGGCTCTGGAAAGGGATTCCCTGAAAGAAAAGAAAGCGCCTGTTCATATCGAGCTGCCGCCTGAAGTTCTGGAATTCGAGAAGAGACAGGAAGCAAAGGTTGCGAGTCTGGCTGAAGCAAGAAAGATGAAGGATATCAGCAGCCCTCTCGATGTTTATTACCTGATCCTGGACAAGATAAAGGCCGGAATCATCACGCATTATGAAATGCAGTGGAAAGAGGCTTACGAGCATTGGTCGAATACAGGAAAGAAAGTCGGCCTGTTCAAAGAGGATCAATACTGCCTCCATGATCCTGATGATGGTGTGAAAGCAAAAGAGGCGGATGGGACGCATGGGGCGGTGTAGGTAAATCCCCAAGCCTACTTTAAGAGGGGAATAATGAAGGAATAACCGGGATTTAAGCCCGTTTTTTTAAGCTCAAGAAAAAGAGAAAGAAACAGATAAACAAAAATAAAGGCAATAAAAAAGCCGGGGTGAAGACCCGGCTCAAAATCTCGCCCTGTAAACAGGGTTTAAATTTTCTAAAGAGGACATATCACATGAAACACAAGATGGTACAGACAAAAGATTTGAGAAGATTCATGCAAAGCATTGACGAGTTGTTAAACAGACCGCAGGGAACCGAAGGAATGGGGCTGCTCTGGGGGCCTCCGGGAACCGGTAAAACCACGTCAATCGCGTTCGTGGCTAATATGTATGACGGTGTTTATGTTCGCGCCCTGGGTTGCTGGACTGTAACCTCCATGCTCGGAACCCTGTGTGAGGAACTGAAGGGAAAGCGAAAGCTCCGCAGGTCTGACATGGTGAACTACATAGTTCATGAACTTACCAAGGATAATACCAAACCCAGGCCAATATTTGTCGATGAGGCAGATTATTGCTTCAGGCAGTTCGATATGATCGATTCACTCCGCGATATCTATGACATGAGCGGATGTCCTGTGATCCTGATCGGCATGGAAAATATTGCCAGAGATATCAGGGAACACGACCGTATTGCCCGCCGCATAACCCAGTGGGTTGAATATTCAGGCCTGGATCTGAACGATACCACGAAAGTGGCCACAGAACTGAGCGATATAGAGATCGCTCCAGCCCTTGTTCAATACATACACAAGCAGACCAACGGAAATATAGGCCGTGTGGTCATAGCTCTGTCAAAGATAGAAAAATACGCTGAAGCTAACGGTATGAACAGCGTAAATGCCGATCAATGGGGCGATAAACCACTTTATTTTGACCAACCGAGCTTCGGGAAGAGGAAGAAGCAGGTACTTTAAAAAAAGAGGGAGGGATGGATGGATGACGCTCAAGGGGCGATTCCCGGCCTTCTTAAAGGATGGCCAAACGAGAATCACGGTCGGCCCTGGCAAAAGGGCCAGGGCAGGGCCTTTAAACAATAGGAATACGAAAGGGCACATAGTTTTATGGGAGAGAACAGTGGACGACCAAGAGGGGTAAAAAACACGTATCCTTACCGCAGAAAGGCAAAGAGGGATTCTATCTTTGAAAGGGCATGGAGAAGCATGAGGATAATACGGATAGATTTTTCTAACCCTGTCCTTTTGATGACTTCATCTATCGAACCTACTGGTAACAGCGATGAAGATATTCTTCGAAAATGGCTTACTATACTTGTTGTTCATGGATACATCAGAAAAACGGGTAACACATCAAAACGCCGACAAGTAGGGGAATATCAGACATATACCCTTATAAAAGACCAGGTCGAGCGGCCTATTTATTGCGAAACATGCGGCCAGTCAATTTTTTCAAAGGTGTGCGACCCTACTCTCTTAAAGAAAGAAACAAAGAAAAAGAGAAAGAAAGAAACAGAGAAAGAAAAACAGGAAATCTGCGGATGCGAGGACGTATCCCAAGCCCCTGGGGACAAAGCAGATGAAAAAGTCGAGGTAAATCATGAATGAAGAGCAACGGTTGAAGCTGCTTGGGACAAAATGCAGGGAGTTCGGCCAGGGAGCGGTGGCAAGGATGCTTGGGTACTCACCCACTGCGGTGAGTCAGGTTTTAAACAATAAATACAAAGGAGCTTTAGACGGATTTTTGACAAGGGTTGAAGAAGTATTTGGCCAGACAATGGTGGATTGTCCGGTTCTGGGAGAAATTACACTTGGAAAATGCGCTGAAAATAGGAAGCTCCCCTTCGCGAGCACGAACCCGTTAAGAGTTCGGCTCTTCCGTGAGTGCCAGATTTGTACAATAGGATCAGGACAGGCCCACGGCGGGGACTCCAAATAACACAGCCCTGATGTGTTTGCACCACATCAGGGCCAAAAATACAAAGGATTGGAAAGAATATGCCAAAGAAAATGAATGAAATCAATAGAAAAAATAAAGTGCAAGTTAAATTTGCTGCAAAAATTGAAAAAAAAGGGCCGTTCCAGTCTCGGACAAGGATGCCATATGAATAAAAACAATCATGAAAAGAAATCCCCTGCCCCCTTTAAACGGTGGGGAACAACGGCGGGGTCAAAGGTTCGGATAAGGATCATCAAGCGCAGGGTCTGGAAAGGCGTGATCCGGGTGGATGAGAATGATTACGCGGATCAGAGGCTCAGGGAATACGAAGGCTGTCAGGTAGATGTGGGTTTTGATCCGAAGAAGCCGGAATTTGTGTGGATTCGTCTGGATGATGGTCGGGGTCTGATGGCTTCAAGGGTGGTGAAACGCAATCTTGATATTAAGGGAGGTAATTATGCCGCGTGAAGAGCTTCTCGCAATGCTGAAAGATATAGATGGGATCGGGAACTATGTAAACGAGCAGATGGCGAACCTTCCGGCGGAAGCACGGAAGAAAAGCGAGGCTGCGGTGATGGTTCAGGGTGTGAAGTATGGTTTGGTCAGGTTGATCGAGGCGCATGACAAGTCTTTGGAATCATTAAAAAGCCGGATTGAGGAAAGGAGAAATTATGAAGAAGTTCATTAAAAAAATATACGCAAGACTGTCCAGGCAGAAAAAGATAAACGCGATCCATGCGGATCTGAACGCGGTTGTGCTGGATTTGCAGGTTTTAACCCGGTCGGATGATGAGAATTTTAAAAAGGCAGTGGTGGCAAGGGCAATGAACGGCATCAGGAACACCAAACTTAGGATGCTGGATCTGGGGCTGGAATATCAGGGGTAAATGTAGGGTGCTCAGGCCGGAAGGCCTGCGCACCAAATCAAGGAGGCACATATGTGTGATTGCAAACAAAAGATGGAAGAACAGCTTATCGATAACTTCAAGAAAAAGGCCCCTAAAGCCAATGATCATGCCGTGGTGCTTAAAGGCTACACATTTACAATGCATAGAGAGAGCAACTCTCTCAATGAACATCCTTTTATGCCCATTGAGGCCAGCGCTCAGTTTACCCTCAAGAATGGGAAAACAAAGATGAAAATATTCAAGGAAAAGATGCTTGTCTACTTCTGCCCTTTCTGCGGGGAAAAACTGACCAGCAAATAAAGCGAAACCGCCTTCGGGCGGTCATTTCAGGGTGGCTCCTGGAATCTGATGAGCAGCCAAAACATTGAGGAGGGCAATATATGAACATGGAAGACTACAGAAAAGACCACAAGGACAGGCTTGTGCCAATAAGCCTGATTGATGA
>NZ_AUEY01000017.1 GCF_000426225.1 Desulforegula conservatrix Mb1Pa | reverse complement strand
CGTCAGTTCAGGAAACTGACCAAGACCAAAGGGGCTTTCCCTAATCAGGACAGCCTCTTGAAACTCCTTTATATGGGTATTCAAAACGCAAGCAAAAAGTGGACTATGCCGGTAAAGAACTGGTCTCAGACACTTTCACAATTGGCAATTTATTTTGAAGGAAGACTGGATAAGGAGTTAAAACTCTGATAGGTCTTTCAAAAGTATAGATGATATCGCAGATTCGCTCCAGCAGAAGCCAGCTCCTCCGACGAGCTACACTTTGGCCCATTCTCGGAGCTGACTTCTGCTTACTCTCATCTTTCTGACGCTTTGGAAATCAAAAAGGTGACACAGAACTTTGAATACTCCCTTTTTTAATCCATCAATCTGTTAAGGGCTTTGATTTTGTCTTCGTCATTATCTATTAAAGGGAAAAGATCTTTCATTTCTTTGCGTGAGTGGGCTTTCAATCTTGCCATGAAAATTTCGATGCGGCCTTTTGCAATGTCATCTATGTTTTTTTGTCCTTTAAGCAGGGATTTGAGTTGTGAGGAAATATGCTCAACCTCTGTAAGAAACCAGGCGTGATCTTCGTTGAATTCCTTAACAAGCTTAGGGATTTCTGTGTCTGTGGATGTGCCTGATAAAGCGGCCTGGAATAATACCTGCTCTTCAAAGTTGAAATGGTTGTTTAAATCGTTTTCCATGTAAGAGAATAAGGTGGAAAGAGTCTGGGTAAGGTATTCATTGCTGAAACCCTCAAGCATTTCTCTGCAGGTGATGGCATAATCCGTTATTATTTTGTGCTCATTGGAAAGTTCTAATACCACATTGTCGATTCTTGTTTTCTTTGATCTGAGAAGCCCTATTTTTCTGCCCTTTTCTCCAAAAAAATCCCTGATGTAACTCAAAAGCATTTCCAGGCTGCCCGGGCTGATTCTCTGAAACTTAACTCCGCATTCGGTAAAGCCTTTATTGGTTTTTCTTGTGAAGGTGACGGCTCCGCTAATGATTATCAGAGTGTCATCAAGGGCAATCTCCATATGGACAGCATCGACTTCATCGTCAAGTTTATCTTCAATCTCTAATAAAATACCTCCCTGGCTTATATTCAGGGTTCTGCCAACACCCTGGCCACAGAGTTCATTCTTATCGTTAAACAGCTTATATGAAACAAGATGGAGGCTGTTAAAGCGTTTGTGCCTTCTTTTGTCATTCATGATCAATATCCTTTAAGCTTGTTTAGACGATTATTGTGGGCGGGATGATATAAAATTTGCGGGCGTTAGGCAACCTGTCATTTGTTATATTCATAATTATTATTTTTGCGGTTTTTTATGATGTGGACATTAATGTTTGGTCAGGGTAAAAGGCCAGAAAATAAGGCAAATCTTTAAATCTATAATCTTTACAAGGAGTCACAGGCTTTGCTTGCAACCACCCACAAAATATATTTTCAGAATTCCCAGGATCAATCAGCTGTTGATTCAGAAACTGTGGATCTGGTTGTGACGTCTCCTCCATATCCAATGATTGAAATGTGGGATGATATTTTTTCAAAGCAGGATCAAAGAATTGAAGATGCCCTTAACAATAAAGATGGCAACCTGGCATTTGAGCTTATGCATCAGGCTATGGATTCTATGTGGAAGGAAACCTTCAGGGTTCTTAAAGATGGCGGGTTTGCGTGCATCAATATAGGCGATGCCACAAGGACAATAAATGGGAATTTTGCCCTTTATCCTAATCACGCCAGAATAATCAGCTCTATGACAAGCCTTGGTTTTACGCCCCTGCCTGACATAATCTGGAGAAAGCAGACAAACGCCCCTAATAAATTCATGGGTTCAGGAATGCTGCCTGCCGGTGCATACGTCACATTCGAGCATGAGTATATTCTGATATTCAGAAAGGGTTCCAAGAGGGATTTTAGTGATGTGGCAGACAAAGAACGGAGACGGGAAAGCGCTTATTTCTGGGAAGAAAGGAATCTCTTTTTTTCAGATGTCTGGTTCGACATAAAAGGCACTGTCCAGAGCATGAAAAAAACCGAGGCCAGATCAAGAAGTGCTGCATTCCCTTTTGAGCTGGCATACAGACTGATTGCAATGTATTCGGCCAAGGGAGACACTGTTCTTGATCCTTTCATGGGAACAGGAACAACCATGCAGGCGGCAGTGGCTTCAGCACGAAACAGCATTGGCTTTGAGATAGATGAAAATCTGCGCGATGAAATTTTTGGAATTAAAGACTATGCAGTGGATTTTTCCAACAAATATATAAATGACAGACTTGAAAGGCACGTTGGCTTTGTTGAGGACAGGCTTAAAAACGGCAAGGAAATAAAGCATATCAATTCATTTTACGACTTCCCTGTCATGACAAATCAGGAGAAAAATCTGCTTCTTAATGAATTGAAGGATATCAGGCTTGTGGATGAAGATTTGCTTGAAGTCTCGTATTCAGAAGAGCCAGGAAGAAAATTCACTGAGGATTTGGCCGTAGATGGGTCTGAAGCAAAAACAGATCCGGTGGAAAAGCCCAAAAAAGATAAAAAGCAAAAGAACGGTAAGGATAAAGCAGGGAAGGGCCAGATGGATCTCTGGGGATGATTTTATGGCGTTTGCCGGGCTGGAAAATCAACAGAGCAGTTATTCCATTTTTAAATCAAAGCGCTATCTCAATGTATGGATCGGGTTGGCATCGTCATCAGCTTCAAGAGCGTACAAATCACGTAAGTTTGCGTCGCTTCCTCCTTGCCACCTTGATTTCATATTTGATTTAAAAAATGGAATTAGGTTCATACTGAAATTCATAAAGTTTTTGGGGGGCGGGGACTTTTTGTAAAAAGTCCCCACGTTTTTTATCTTTGAAAAAAATCAGATCATTTCTTTTTTGTTTCGGACATTGCCTTTACACCCATTGTTTCTATCAGCCTGTTCACATCGGTGGTCTTCAGGTTCATGCCGCCTTCGGAAACCGGAAGCAGGGATATGTTTTTGCCCTGGAGAGCTTCTGCAATCTTTAATTTGACCATCACTTCACCGCCGGTTCCTGCAAGGGCCTTGTTCATTTCCATGATTCCCTTGGCTTCTGCTATACCTTCAGCTTTTATCGCATCGGCCAGAAGCTTTTGCTGTTCCAGATAAACATCAACTTCTATCTGGGCCTTCTGATATTGACCATCTGCGTCTGCAACCAGTTTGTTGACTTCGCCTTTGGTTTCTTCAAGCTTCCGCTTGTATTCTTCAAGGGCTGCGTGCTGGGCGGATTTATTTTTTTCAACCTGTTGATCCGCTACTTTTTTATCCTCGATTGCCTTTGTGTATTCCGGATTGAAACGGTAATCGTTGGTCATTACCTTTTCAATGATGATACCCATTGGCCCCAAGGTATTCTGAAGTTCTATTTTTGCCTTGTTTGCCTGGGCTTCACGGGACTCTGTCACGTAAAAAGCTTCGGTTTTCAACTCCCCGAAAATATCCCTTGGCTTGCTGCGGGCAATTGTTCTTACAATCATATCCCTCAGAGTCCTGTCATCCTTTGCCACATACTGAAGAATATAAGGAGCCTTGGCCGCATCAATACGGTAGGCTATAATGACATCGAGGCTGATATCGTTACCGTCTATGGTTTTAAGAACCAGGTCGTCCTGGGATTTTCTGTCACCCCGGTTTTCCGCAAATGTCATCTCAAGGTTCTGTAGTTTTGTGTCAAAAACGTTCCAGTCATTTATGAAAGGCATAAAGAAATATGTGCTGCCCTGGGAATAAATTTTTTCTTCGACTCCCTTTGCTCCGAAAAGTCCGAATTTGCGGGTTCTGACTCCAACTTCTGTTTCACCAGTGGTATGGGGGACACATCCTGAAATGGCCGATATTGCCAGGAGAAAAATTATTGAATAAATGAAACGCTTCATTTGTCACCTCCTTTGCGGACATCAAACATCTTCAGAGCGCTGTCCAGCTTCAGCGGATTTATTCCGTTCTGGCCGTCGCTCGGCAGAATTACAACATCCAGCCCCTTGTATACTTCTGCCATTTTCAGGCCAACCATATGCTCTGATCCTTCTCCCTTAAGCGCGTCATTTTTCAGGCGAACCTTTTCAGCTTCGGCAAGCTTTACTAAAAGATCAGCCTCGGCTGTTTTGGTTCTTACATAAAGATCCTTTTCCGCCGTTTTTCTGGTGACATATGCCTTGCCTTTTTCCATTTCAACAGCAGCTATTACAAGGCCTTCCTGAACGATTTTTTTAAGTATGGCTTCTTCCTTGGCAGCTTTTGCCATGGACTGGTTTGTAAAAACCATCTGATCTTTGAGCTTTTTTTCCTCTATGTTTTTCTGGATTTCAGGACTGTATCTGAAATACCTGACAAGAACCTGATCTACTTCAAGCCCCTTTGGTTTAAGTTCTTCGTTGAGTTTTTCCCTTGCTTCTTCTGTCTTCTGGACGCGAAGAGGGCTGTTGTAAAATTCTTCAGTGGTCAGCTTTCCAAGGGCTTCCTTGAGAGCTGGTTCAGCCTTGGGAATTATTCCGTTGTCTTCGTACAGAGTTCCCGGCCCTATTGTTGTGAAAACAAGGTAAGGGTCCTTGATCCGATAAAGTATGGAAACATCAATATCCACGTAAAATCCGTCCGAGGTTTGGATGTGAGCTGCCTTGTCTTTTCTGGCATCAGTGGCTGATGTGTTTGGAGAATTGGTTAACTCAAGAACCTGAATTCCTTTTGGCAGTTTGTACATCTGCTGGAGCCCGAATGGCATTACAAAATTAAGCCCAGCGTTTTCGATTTCTTTCTGAACTCCTCTTTGCATGCCGATTCTGGCTACCTTGATTCCATACTCGTATGGCTTCACATAGACAAAGCAGAGATTGAAAAAGACTATTACAAGAATAATGACTGCCACGACTAAATTGAACCATTTGGCGGGTTTGAAATTAATGGAGGGGATCTTTATGTTGTCTTTGATTTGTCTTATTGGACTGAGCCTGTTACCTGGTTCATCATTATCCATGTTTTTCTCCTTTTAAGAATATTGCCATGAGATGGCACATGGGATTTGGGTTATGGATTAGAAAAACGAAAATTTGAATCAAGGAAGGAAAACTTTTATTGGAACGTAGCATGATTCAAATCTAATTGCCATAATGTCTGACAACAATTATTAAGTCCTTGCACAGGCGGCTTTTTTTTGCGCGTGAACTACTAAGGAGAATTAAATGACGATTGAACAACTTGTTACTTATTATGGCTATCCTGCAATTTTGCTTGGAACATTTCTGGAGGGAGAGACAGTTTTGGTTCTTGCCGGATTTTTAGCTCATCAGGGATATCTTGAATTGCCATTTGTTATTTTGGCTGCATTTGTAGGAACGTTATTTGGTGATCAGCTATATTATTACATTGGCCGGATCAAGGGGCGATCTTTTATTGATAAACGTCCAGGATGGAAAAAAAGATCAGGGCGGATACTAAATCTTTTGCAGCGGCATCAGATTCTTCTGATACTTGGTTTTCGATTTATATATGGAATCCGTACAGTCACTCCTTTTATCGTAGGGATGAGCAGGGTCAAACCATTACATTTTTTAATACTGAACGTTATTGGTGCAGGGGTATGGGCAATTACAGTTGGTTTATTAGGATATGTTCTTGGGCACTCACTGGAACTTTTAATAGCTGAAATAAAACATTATGAAATTTTTGTTATTGCCGTGGTTGTGCTTGTTGGCTCAGTAGTATGGATTTTTATGAGGTTGAGGGATCGTAATTCGGGGTAGATGGAGTGCTTTATTAACTGACTTTTCATTTCATTATTCTATTATGAAGGTACTATGAGCCTTCATCGCCGCCTTCATTGTAAATCCCCCCGCCACAGCTACAATTGAGCATCCGAGGAAAACCAGATTCTGAAACCTGTCATAAAAGAATCCGCATGTGAATATCCCCGCCATCAGACCCAGTCCGTAACTCACTGAATTATTTACTGACTGTGCAAGGGTTTTTACTCCTTCGTCTGATACCTTGTCGGTGAAAAGTATGCATGCCATGTGAAAGCAGCCGTAAGTAACTGCGTGCAGTAACTGGGAAAGAATCATGAACACCGGCTGATCTCCAAGATAACAAACAATCAGCCATCTAAGCGCTGCAAATGCAAAAGACCATACAAGGACAGTTTCTATTTTTATGCGTTTGAAAAGTTCTTTTGAGTAAAGCATCACAAGTATTTCTGACGCAGAACCAACTGCCCAGACAATTCCAATATATGAAGCAGAAGCTCCTTCCGATGAAAGCTTGATGGAAAGAAATCCGTAATATGCTCCGTGGCTGGCGAGCATCATTACTGCGCTCAGAAGAAAAAGGGCGACATCCGGCTTCAAAAAAAAGGAAGCGGATTTCAGGGTAAATTCAGGGCCGTGAATTTCTGTTTTTGGGAAAAAAAACGACAGGACAGCCATGAATAGCATCAGTCCAAGGCTTAGAGGGATTATTATTTTTATGTCGCCGCCTGAAATAATCTTTCCAAGAACCAGAACAACGGCAACAAATGATATCGATCCCCATAGTCTTATTTTCCCGTAGCTTTTTTTTGCCCTGCCCAGAATATCCATTGAAAAGGCTTCAAGAAAAGCTATGATTGGCGAATAAAATGCCGCAAACGCAAAGGTTACGGCGGCTATGGGCATAAATCCTGTGGTGAAAAGATAAAGCCCCCACAAGACTGCGCTTGCGACGTTGCACATGACATATATTGTTTTGCGCATTTTGAATTTGTCCGCGATCATTCCCCATAAAAGCGGAAAAATGATTATGCACAGGGTTCGAAGCGACGCCACAGTGCCGATTTCTCTGCCTGAAAAGCCTATGTATCTGAAATAAAGATTCAGGTAAGGCAGATGAATGCCGACTATCCCGTAGTAAAGGAAGTATTGCAGGGCCAACTGGAATTTATGATACGAGGTTTTATCCATAGCCGGAAAGTAGATCATCCATGACAAAAAAACAATATCGCCTTGAAGATATAATAAAGGATGCGGAGGATTTTGCTGAAAAATGCCATATCATGACGCTTGCCACAGCCTGCGGAAATGATCCCTGGGCCGCTCCGGTTTATTATATTTATTATAATAATGGCTTCTGGTTTTTTTCCTCAGAAAATTCCCGGCATATAATTGATGCTGAAAAGAATTCAGGAGTTGCTGCTGCGAGCGTTTGCGGGAATCCTTATGATTGGAGCGAGATAAAAGGCCTTCAGATGAAGGGCAAAATTCGACAGACCGGAATTACCGTCGAATCAGGCATAGCCTATGCTAAATATATAAAGAACTTCGTTTTTGTTGAAAAAATGCTGTCAGGCAAGCAGGTTAAAGATGTCTCGGATCTTGAAGCCCTTTTCAGGGTCAGGTGGTATGTGTTTGTCCCTGATGAGGTTTATTATTCTGATAATTCCGTGAGCTTCGGATTCAGGGAGAGGGTGAAATGAACCATTGCGGGATTTATGATCGCAGATTTTTGATTTTTCAACAGAAGTTTATCTCCAACAGTTAAAAAAATATCTTGCAGTAATGTAGGGTGCACAGGCTCTAAGGCCAGCGCACCGAAAAATGGTGCGCAAACCTTGCGGTTTGAACACGCTACGAATAAAAAAATGAAAGTTTTTTGCGGAGCTTTTTTTCAAAAAAGCGACCCACCGGAGGCCTTTTATAAATGATATATTCCAGTCTTTCAGAATGCGTAATTGATCTTGAAAAAAATGGCCATCTTGTCCGAGTGAAGGAAGAGGTTGACCCCAATCTTGAAATGGCAGAGATCCACAGACGGATTTTTGAGAAAAAAGGGCCAGCTGTTTTCTTTGAAAGGGTAAAAGGCTCGCCATTTCCTGCCGTGTCCAATCTCTTCGGAACAATGGACAGGGCGAGATTCATTTTCAGATCAACCTTGAAAAATGTGAAAAAAATCATGGAGCTTAAGGGCGATCCTTCGCGCTTCATGAAAAATCCTTTCAGATATGCGCCAGTCCCATTTGCCATGATTTCGGCTATTCCAAGAAAAATGGATGACGGAGCCGCTCTTTTCTCCAAATGCAGGATTTCAGATATCCCCCAGATAAAATGCTGGCCAATGGACGGAGGGGCTTTTGTTCTTCTTCCCCAGGTCTATTCGGAAGACCCATACAAAAACAGCATATTTGCTTCAAATATGGGCATGTACAGAATTCAGCTCTCAGGAAATGATTATGCCCAGGATAAAGAGATCGGACTGCATTACCAGATAAGAAGGGATATCGGAATCCATCATTCAAAGGCGGTTGAAAAAGGAGAAAAGCTTAAAGTAAGCATATTTGTGGGCGGGCCGCCAGCCCATACTCTGGGAGCTGTCATGCCTCTACCCGAAGGAGTTCCGGAGGCTGTTTTTGCCGGAGTGCTGGCTGGTAGAAGATTCAGGTATGCCAGAAAAAATGGCCATGTGATTTCACTCGACGCTGATTTTTGCATCACAGGCACAATCGATCCTGAAAGGACAAAGCCAGAAGGCCCGTTCGGTGATCATCTTGGATATTACAGTCTTGTTCATGAATTTCCCTTTCTGAATGTCGAATCTGTCTATCACAGAAAAGACGCTGTGTGGCCTTTCACTGTTGTTGGTCGGCCTCCCCAGGAGGATTCTGTTTTTGGAGAGCTGATTCATGAGATAACAGCGCCAGTCACACCATCGGCAATCCCAGGAGTTAAGGCTCTTCACGCTGTTGACGCGTCAGGTGTGCATCCTCTTCTTCTTGCCATAGGGTCTGAAAGATATGTTCCTTATCAGTCAAGAAAACCCATGGAGCTTCTGACTCTCGCAAATGCCATTTTAGGATTTGGCCACTGCTCTCTTGCAAAATATCTTTTCATAATTGCGGGCGAGGATTCACCTATGCTCGACATTCATGATATTCAGGCTTTTTTTGTTCACATGCTCGAGCGAGTCAATTTTGAAACTGACTGCCATTTTCAGACTGCTACCACCATCGACACTCTCGATTATTCAGGTGAAGGTCTTAATAAAGGGTCTAAGATGATAATCGCAGTGGCAGGGAATCCTAAAAGGAAACTTTGCAATGAGATAAAAGGAGATCTTAAACTGCCTGAGGGTTTTTCAGAACCGAGAACAGCCATGCCAGGAGTTATAGTCGTGAATGGCCCGAAATTCATTAATGCGCTTCAGGGTGAAAAGGATGCAAAGGCTTTTGCGGATTTTCTTGATAAAGCAGGTAGTCCTGAAGGCTATCCTCTTTTTATAATTGCGGACGACAGCGTTTTTGTGTCAAAAAATATCAATAATTTCCTGTGGGCAGTATTTACAAGATCCAACCCGTCCCATGATGTATATGGGGCCGGAGAGTTTATAAGGCATAAACATTGGGAATGCCGTGGTCCGCTTATAATTGATGCGAGGCTCAAGCCCCATCATGCTCCGCCTCTGATCGAAGATCCCGATGTTTCAGCAAGGGTTGATTTGCTGGGGAAAAAGTCGGGGAGTCTGTATGGGCAAATATGAAAAATTGCTTTTTCAGATTTTAAGAGGAACATCAGATTCAAATATTGTTTTTGATGATATAATCCATCTTCTGATCAGGTTGGGTTTTGAAGAACGCCAGCGCGGAAGCCATCATATTTTCAGAAGAGAGGATGTGGAAGAAAAAATTAATCTTCAGAAAGATGGATGCAAGGCAAAAGCCTATCAGGTCAGGCAGGTGAGGTCGGTATTGCTAAAATATAAGCTGGGAGGAGAACTTTAGATGCAAAAGTATGAGATTATAATCTACTGGAGCAACGAAGATCAGGTCTTTGTGGCTGAAGTTCCTGAATTGTCCGGATGTATGGCTCACGGAGAAACTGAAGAACAGGCTTTAAAAAACATAAAAGATGCAATTCAGTTGTGGATTGATACTGCCCGTGAATTCGGGGATCATATTCCTGAACCTAAAGGCCGCCGTCTGATGTATGCATAATGATATAATACGTATAGGGAGTCGACCATGAAAAAAATTGACTGGGCGTATCTGAGGAAAGGATGAAAAACCTGCATAAAGGCCCAGGCGGACCTTGCAGGTATTGAAATCGAAAAAACAGTTGATGCTGGGAAAGAAAAAATTGAGGCTGAACAGGCGTGGGAAATTCTTCAGAAAGCCTCGATAATTAATGCTGCCAAAGGCAAAAAGAATCTTGAATTCAAGCCTGAAAACAAGGATGAAGTGATGGCAGCGTCCATCGGGCCGAGCGGAAATCTGAGGGCTCCTACAATCAGGATCGGTGAGGAATATTTCATCGGACACAGCACGGAATTATACGAAAAGATCAAACAGCTCCTTAAATAAATTGTCTCAATGCAGGGCTGTTCATTGCCCTGCTTCAAGCTCTCATCAAAATTACAATGCGGGGACATATGAAAAACAACTTGCAGAAGATTATTCTGGGTTATGAGGCGGCTGGCTTTGCAATTGTAATGCTGATTATCTGGCTTGATGAACTTGTCGATATTCCTTATTTTTTTCTTGGTGCTAGAAAAACCCCGATTAACTGGCAGGAAAGTCTGTTTGAGAGTACTTGCATTTTTATACTCGGCATATTTGTCCTCAGAATGACAAACCACACCTTAAAGAAATTAAAGCATCTTGAGGGTTTTCTACCTGTTTGCTCCTTTTGCAAGAAAATAAGGGTTGAGAAGGAATGGATTCAGCTTGAAAAATACATCACTGAACACTCAGAAGCAGTTTTTTCCCACAGCCTTTGTCCTGAGTGTACAGAAGAGCATTATGGCGATATTCTTAGGCAGGCAAAGGAAATAAAGGAAAAGAAATGAATCTGGATCTGGAGAGTTATAGAAAAGCATTGAATTCATTTGAAGCTTTGGTGGCAAAAACATCCGACGAGGAATTCATGTCAGGTCTTGACGATGTCACAAGATTTGGTCTCAAGGCGGGCGTGATTCAGAATTTTGAGTTTACATATGAATTGTGCTGGAAGTTTTTGCAGAGGTGGATCAGGGCGAACATAAGTCCCGAAGACTCTGATCATCCAAGGACGAGGAAGGATCTTTTCCGCATGGCTGCAAGATACGGGCTGATTGATGACCCTGCTCCCTGGTTTGTTTATGGAGACGCAAGAAACCTGACCTCGCATACTTATAGTGAAAGTATAGCCGAAGAAGTATATGTCATTGCCTTGAAATTCATAAAAGATGCGGGAGTGTTGTTAAATAGGCTGGAAAAGGCAAATGATTGATATTGACAATCTACAGTTTGACCTGATTAAGCGTATTCTCTCTGAGACAATACCAGAATATAGTGTTTGGGCTTTTGGATCGAGGGTAAACGGCAGACCACAAAAATTTTCCGATCTTGATCTTGCTTTGGTTTCTAATGGAAAAATAGACTGGAGAATAGTTGAAAGGCTTAAGGATGCTTTTTCAGAATCAGATCTGCCTATTATGATAGATGTTGTTGATTTTAATTCTGTTTCCGAAAATTTCAGAAAGCTCATCCTTGAGAATCATTTCTTGATCCAATAAAAGGCAAAGTCGTAAAAAGTCAAAAAAAGGCTCCGGGGTCATACCTGACTTGATCCGGCATCTTTGTAATTTCAGCTTATTCTGGATTCCGGCCTGCGCCGGAATGACGGAAACTGGACTTTTTGCGAATCCATCAATTTAATTTGAAAGCATATTAAAAAGGTTTTTATGGGAATAGCGGCGGATATAGCAATCATTACGGTTGCTGCTCTTTTCGGCGGCATTGTTGCACAGCGCCTAAGGCAGCCCCTGATAATCGGTTATATTCTTGCGGGGATAATCGTAGGCCCTCATACGGGCGGAATTACGGTGTCTGAAACGCACAATATAGAGCTTCTTGCAGAAATAGGCATAGCTCTCATGCTGTTTGCACTTGGTCTTGAGTTTTCTTTCAAGGAGCTTCAGCCCGTAAGGAAAGTCGCACTGATAGGAGCGCCCATACAGATGGTTCTGACAATTGTCTACGGGTTTATCATTGGACATTTCCTCGGTTTCAATACTGTTCATTCCATCTGGATAGGATCTGTTATTTCCCTTTCAAGCACAATGGTGATTCTTAAAACACTTATGGAAAAGGGGCTCATGGGAACCCTTTCCAGCCGAGTCATGATTGGAATGCTTATTGTTCAGGATCTTGCCGTGGTTCCCCTGATGATAATACTTCCCCAGCTCAATAATCCCGAGAACGGTCTTTTTGTCCTTGGATGGGCCGGAGTCAAGGCTGCATGTTTTCTTGGAGTAATGGTTCTTGCAGGTACAAAGATTATTCCAAAACTTGTCGAATACATCGCAAAATGGGACTCAAGAGAGCTTTTCCTCGTTTCAGTCACGGCAATAGGACTCGGAGTCGGTTATGCAACCTATCTTTCAGGACTTTCCTTTGCATTCGGAGCCTTTGTGGCCGGAATGATCCTGAGCGAGTCTGAATACAGTCATCAGGCTTTGAGCGACGTAATACCCTTAAGGGATGTTTTTGCCCTTCTTTTTTTTGTGTCTATTGGGATGCTCATTGATACGGCATTTATTGCGGCAAACCTGTCCAAGGTGCTTTCGCTCGTAGCTTTTATAATAATCGGAAAAGGACTTATTTTTGCCCTTGTCGTAAAATCATTCGGATATAAAAATGTAATTCCCCTTGCAGTAGGTTTGGGACTCTCACAGGTCGGAGAGTTCGCTTTTCTTCTTATAGGAACAGGCATGAAAACAGGCTCAATTCCACCTGAATTATATTCCATGCTTCTGTCATCAACTGTTATAACAATGATTCTGACCCCGTTTCTCTCGAATCTTACGGCGCCTTTTGATTCCCTGCGTAAGAAATGGTTCAGGCAGGAAGCTGTTCAGACAATCAATCTCCCTGATACAGGATTAAAAAAACATATCGTGATAGCTGGCGGAGGACGGGTCGGGTCTTATGTGGCACAGGTTCTGTCTTCTCTGGACGTTGACTTTGTGATTATAGAAAATAACTCACGTCAGGTAGATGAGATAAGAAAAAAAGGGTACCCCCTTGTTTACGGAGACGCCTGTCATCATATTGTTCTTGAAGCTGCCAGGGTTCATGATGCGAGACTTCTTGTCATAACCGCTCCATTTGCTATTATAACAAAAATAATTGCAGGACATGCCCGCAAAATAAGCCCTGAAATTGAAATAATAGCAAGAGCCGAGGGCATAGAGCAGATGAAGGATCTTCATGGCGCAGGAGTGCATAATGTAGTTCAGCCTGAGCTTGAAGGCGGGCTCGAAATGACAAGGCAGACCCTTCATTTTCTGGATATTCCGGTGGATGATATCATAAGGTTTACGGATAAGGTCAGAAATGAGCTGTATGCACCCATATACAGCCCTGATCAGGAAGATTTTTCCCCTGTCAGGCTTAATATCGCGACCCAGCTTCTCAAGCTTTCATGGGTGACTGTTCCTGAAGGAAGTCCCATAATTGGTAAATCCATAAGAGAGGCTGACATAAGGACTTTTACGGGCGTGTCTGTAGTCGGAGTCATACATGAAAGAAAGGTCTGCCCGAATCCTGATACCGGATATGTTATTGAAAATGGAGATCTTCTTGCTCTCATGGGGGATTCTGACCAGATAGAATCTTTCAGGATGTTTATGAATCCGATGTAATCCGAATATGTAAATCTAAACGGGGTAAGCAATGAAAAAAAATAATATACTTGGAAGCATCAGGGAAAAGGCAGCATATATATTTATTCTGCTTGCCTCATCATGTTTGATATTTGCAGGCACTGCCTTTTCGGAAGTCAAAACCGTTAAGGGGCAGACCGTATATGTCCCTGTGTATTCCCATATCTATCACGGAAACCGTGACAGGGAGCCTGTGGATCTTGCGGCCACATTAAGCATAAGAAACACGGATATTGAAAATTTAATGACTGTCACTTCCATCGATTATTACGACTCGGATGGATCTCTGGTAAAAAAACATCTGGATAAAAAAATGGTGATAAAGCCTTTGGGGTCAAGCCGTATAATTGTGAAGGAATCAGACAAAAGCGGGGGATCAGGCGCAAAATTCATAGTGAAATGGGAGTCTGATAAAAAGATCACAGAACCTGTCATTGAAACGGTCATGATTGGAACCCAGGCCCAGCAGGGGATTTCGTTCACGTCGCGAGGGCAGGTGATAAAAGAGGCGGAGTAATAGAGCTGATTTCCTATATTTTTGAACGTTTGTGACCGAGATTGTCTTTACCAATCAAGAAATCAAACTTCTAAAATCTCAAATCGTTGGGTTTTTAGGGGGCAAAATAAGTCTGTATAATTATCAAAGACTACAAAACTCCCTGAGGCATTTTTTCAACTGTCTCGCCTCCTAAAACATAGCCGCCGTCAAGTCTGAGAATGCTACCGGTCATGTATGGGGCGTCATCTATAATAAATCTGACGGCCTTGACCACATCATCCAATTTTCCGGTTCTGCCAATAAGAGTATGATCAATGAGTCTCTTTTTCTGGCTCTCTGTTAAAAGTCCCCAACCCCTTGTCCCTTCTGCGTGTCTTGTCTCAAAAATGCCGAGCATGATTTCATTGACTCTGACTTCAGGTGCAGCCATCCTTGCCCATGTTTCGGTAAAAAGAGAAACGCCTCTGTTTGCAGCGGAATAAGCTTCGTTGAAAAGGAGGCTGGCAGGCCCTGTTCTGCCTGTGATTGCGGATATGGATGAAAAATTTATGACCACGCCGTTGCCTGATGCCTTGAGGTGGGGGAAGGCATTCTCAAAAACCCATCTCTTTGACTTGAGTGTGGTTTCCATCTCAAGATCCCATTGGTCTGACGTATAATGGCCGTGAACAACGGGCATACCGCCGCGTTCGATATTGTTTACAAGAATATCGAGTCTGCCGAATTTGGAAATTGTCTCCTGGATCAGAAAAGGAATTGCTTCGGGATCTCTCAGATCAATTTTATGAAGAAGATGATCCGTTCCTGTTGCCTGAAAATCAGCCTGCATGGATGAATAGCTGTCTTCCCAGTCATGCCAGGTTGCTGCGACTCTTATTCCTGATTTCAGGAGATCAAGCGCCACAGCTTTCCCTATTCCTTTTACTGCTCCGAGTACAAGAGCGCAACGGTTTTCCGTCATTTTCAGATATTCACCTGCATGAAAAAAGTATCCTTAAGCCAGTCAAGGCCGATCCTGAGAAGGATTTCGTCATCTGTTTCAGCCTTTTCAAGCATTTCCGGGCTTACCTTTAACGCAAAGTCACCAAGGATATTTTTAAGTCTTATGTTGGCTCTGAATGTGTCAATGTCATAGCAGACCATGAAAAAACGGCGCCTGAAATTTTCGTCTGCCTGACCAGGCATGTAAACATTTTTCATGCCTATTATTTCCATTAGGAGATCATTCAATTCATTGAATTTTGAAATTTCCTGACGTTTTATCCATTCTTTTACGGTAATGCCGCTTTTCTGATTTATGCCTCGGCAGTGAGGCTCTTCGATGAGGGCATAGAATTCACGTATTTCTCCGGTTTCACGGCTTCTTGAAACCCCTCTTGCAAGCGGATAGAGTCTGCATGATCCTGGTCTGTCTTTATAAACTCCGCAGCCGTTTTCAGTGAGGAAGGGGCAGGCCTTTTTTTCGAAATTATCTGGCTTGAGTGTGACCATTGGCAGACCTGATTCAGGGCCTATATGCTGCATGGTGTATTTGGCCAGAAAACTGGATGAAGACATTTTGAAATGATTCTTCAGGCGTATGATATCGTATGGGGTCATGCACTGATTGGGGTCTATGCAGCAGAGATTGGGGCAGTTTTTGTCATATAAGCAGACAAAAGGTATTTCATCTTCAGGGTTGATTGGCCTTAAGAAATCTTCTTGCATATAAACCTCATCAAAATCTTATTAAGTTGAAAATAAAAAAAGATACAGCCTCCTTTATAAAAGTATCGGGCAAAGCGCAACCCGTAAAACTGTATAGATATAAAAACAGTGTTAGCGTTCTTGATGTCAGAAAACCATATTTAGTATGGCTTTCAGGCTTTGTCTCAAAATATGGAAAGTGCTGGGATAACATCGTAACGGTTTGTTTCCGGGGTAAAACATGGTGTCAAAATTACTTGACAAGGGGGGGGACGGGTGTTAACGTCGCACCTTAATTTGTATCAGTATATATGGCTGAAATTTAAGTAAAATTTTTCATTTCGCAAATAAAATCAGTGGGCTACCTAAGCTGCACAGCGATGGAAAAAGCCTAAAATACTGATGGAAATAATGAAGAAGGATAAAAACGGTCGGGTTGGCCGATAACGTTTTTTGTTTTGTGAGGGAAGGCGCTGGAGGAACTCCAAGCGTCTCTGTTACTAACAGTGTTGAATGAAATATTCAACGAAATCAGGGAGGTTTTTTAAATGCCAAGTTTTGTAATTGCAGAAAAATGTGACGGCTGCAAAGGCGGAGAAAAAACTGCATGCATGTACATTTGCCCCAACGACCTTATGGTTCTTGATCCAACAGCCATGAAGGCTTACAATCAGGAGCCAGATGCATGCTGGGAGTGTTTTTCCTGCATTAAAATTTGTCCAAACCAGGCGATCGGTGTACGTGGATACTCAGACTTCGTACCAATGGGTTCCGACCTTGTTCCAATGATGGGTACTGAAGACATCATGTGGACCTGTAAGTTCCGTAATGGCGTTATCAAACGCTTCAAGTTCCCAATCAGAACCACTTCTGAAGGTTCAGCTAACGCATACCTTGGCGCAAAAGGCAAGGATCTCGAAAGCGAACTTCTTTTCAATGAAGAAGCAGAAGGCGTTACTCTTGCAGCTCCTAAAGAGCCAGCAGTCTGGAAGAAATAGTCCGGAAAATCTTGACTGTTAGTCTGGGATAAACTTGAAACAAAATTTTCCTATCCATAGGAGGATATAATGGCTTTACCAAACAAGGCACAAGGCGAACTCAAGTGTATTGAGGCTCCTGAAATAGTTGAAAAAGAAGTTGACGTACTCATCGTCGGCGGCGGTATGGCAGCTTGCGGTACTGCTTTTGAAATAAAGAAATGGGCAGATGACAACACGAAGATCCTTCTTGTTGACAAAGCTGCTATGGAAAGATCAGGCGCTGTTGCTCAGGGCCTTTCCGCTATCAACACCTTCATTGGTGACAACGCAATCGACGACTACGTACGTATGGTTCGTAACGACCTTATGGGTATCGTTCGCGAAGACCTTATTTTCGACCTTGGCCGTCACGTTGATGACTCTGTTCATCTTTTCGAAGAATGGGGACTCCCAATCTGGAAAAAAGACGAAGCAAACAAGAACCTTGATGGTAAGCAGGGCCTTAAGCTCGGCACTCTCAAGGCAGGTGCTAAGCCAGTTCGTACCGGTAAATGGCAGATCATGATCAATGGTGAGTCTTACAAGAGAATCGTTGCTGAAGCAGCAAAGAAAGCTCTTGGCGAAGAGAACATCCTTGAGCGCGTATTCATCGTTGAACTCCTCAACGACAAGAATGAGCCAAACAGAATCGCTGGTGCGGTTGGTTTCTCTACCCGTGAAAACAAAGTATACTACATCAAGGCTAACGCAGTAATGGTAGCTTGCGGTGGTGCGGTTAACATTTACCAGCCACGTTCAGTTGGTGAAGGTAAAGGCCGTGCATGGTACCCAGTATGGAATGCTGGTTCTACCTACACCATGGCTCTTCGCGCTGGTGCAGAGCTTTCCATGATGGAAAACCGTTTCACCCCAGCCCGTTTCAAAGATGGTTACGGTCCTGTTGGTGCATGGTTCCTTCTTTTCAAGGCTCACCTTGAAAACTCCATGGGCGAAAACTATGCAACTGCTCAGTCTTCTAAAGACGAACTTGCAAAATATGCTCCATACGGAACAGCTCCGATCACTCCTACCTGTCTCCGTAACCACCTCATGCTTTTCGAAATGAAAGCAGGTCGTGGCCCAATCATGATGGTTACTTCCAAGGCTCTTCAGAAGCTTGGTGAAACCATGGACAAGAAAGAACTTAAGCATCTTGAAGCAGAAGCTTGGGAAGACTTCCTTGACATGACTTGCGGTCAGGCGAACCTCTGGTGCGCAACTAACACCGAGCCAGAAAAGAAAGACTCTGAAATCATGCCAACCGAACCGTACCTCCTGGGTTCACACTCAGGCTGCTGTGGTATCTGGGTTTCCGGTCCAAACGAAGACTGGGTTCCAGAAGACTACAAGTGGGGCGACAATGGTAAGGTTTACAAGCAGATGACCACCGTTAAGGGTCTCTTCACTGCTGCTGACGGCGTTGGCTGCTCAGGTCACAAGTTCTCTTCAGGTTCACATGCTGAAGGCCGTATCCTTGGTAAAGTAATGGTTAAGTGGGTAAAAGATCATCCAAACTTCAAGCCAGAGCCAGAAATGACAGCTCAGGAAGCAGCTGACATGGTTTGGAAACCGGTTAAGACTTGGTTTGCTCACAAAGATTACTCTACTGCAGCAGACGTTAACCCTAAGTACTGCAAACCTGCTGGTATGACTATGCGTATGATGAAAGCTACCAACGAATATGGTGCTGGCGTCGCTACATACTATCAGACCAACAAGTCTGCTCTTGATCATCTTATGGAACTTTTCCAGATGATGAAGGAAGACTGTGAATTCCTTGCAGCTGGCGACCTTCATGAACTTATGCGTTGCTGGGAAATCTTCCATCGTATCTACACTGTAGAAGCACATTGCCGTCACATCCTGTTCCGTCAGGAAAGCCGCTTCCCTGGCTTCTACTACAGAACTGACTTCATGGGTCAGGATGATGAAAACTGGTTCTGCTTTGTTAACTCGACCTTCAACAAGAAGACCAACGAGTGGACCATGAGAAAAGCTCCTTACCACAGAATTATCCCTGCATAATTCTGCCCGGTTAGAGATATGAATTGAATTGCCTCCAGGCGCCAGTTAGAAGGCGTCTGGAGGTTTTTCATAGATGAGCACACCGGCTTTTAAATATTTGCCGTGTGTCCTTGTTTTTAAGGGCTTTGGGGTCTTAAAACCGTTAAAGCCTTTATGAATCAGGGCACAGGGCTTTTTGTCCTTTGCCGGCAAGTTTACGGTTTTGCGTAATTTACGTGAAATGATTGAAAACTTTAATTCACGGAGATTTTTAGGATGACACAAGCAATCAATAGCACCCCGGTGAGCGGAAGTATTTTGGTTGTAGGTGGCGGAATCAGCGGCCTTACCGCCGCCATCGAAGCTGCTGAAGTCGGGTATGAGGTTTTCCTGGTGGAAAAGGAAGCATCCCTCGGCGGAAGAGTTTCCCAGCTAAACAAATATTTCCCTAAGCTGTGTCCGCCTTCCTGCGGTCTTGAAATTAACTATCGCAGGATCAAGGACAACCCCAACATCAAGGTATTCACCCTCGCAGAAGTTGACAGCGTGGATGGAAAGCCAGGCGATTACAGCGTAACTGTGACTGTAAAGCCGAAATATGTGAGTGAAAGAGCGAATGTAAAATTCCTCGAAGCAGCGCAGGCTCTTGAAACAGAGCTTCCGAATGATTTCAACTTTGGAATGGACACTCGCAAGGGGCTTTACATGGCCAGCAATATGGCTTTCCCAAGCCAGTATGTTGTTGACCCTGACATCATCGGAACCTCTGACGCCAACAAGATCAAGGAAGTCTGCGGTGATGCGGTAAACTTTGACGAAGAGCCAAAGTCCTTCACACTGAAAGTAGGCGCAGTTGTCTGGGCAACAGGCTGGAAGCCATATGATGCTGCAAGAATAGACAACTTGGGCTTTGGGCGTTATGAGAACATCATAACCAACATGATGCTTGAGAGACTTGCTTCTTCAAATGGTCCGACAGCTGGAAAGATTCAGCGTCCGTCAGATTCCAAAGCTCCCCAGAGCATAGCTTTTGTTCAGTGCGCCGGATCAAGAGACGAAAATCATCTTCCATACTGCTCATATATCTGCTGCATGGCTTCTCTCAAGCATGCTACATATATCCGCGAGCAGAATCCTGAAGCAAAAATCTATATCTATTATATAGACCTCCGTACCCCAGGATACCGTTACGAAAAATTCTACAACAAGCTTAAAGAAGATAAGAATGTATTCTTCATAAAGGGCAAAGTTGCAGAAGTTGATGAAGACGTAAATGGTAATATCAAGGTGCTTGCTGAAGACGCGGTTACAGGCGAAAAGAAATGGAACACAGTAGATATGGCGGTTCTCGCCACCGGTATGCAGCCAGCTTACTCTGATAATATGCCAAAAGCGGATCTGAAGCTTGATGAAAACGGCTTCATAATCAACGACTTCGTTAAAGGCGGAATGTTTGCATGTGGTTGCGCCAACAAGCCTGCTGATGTTGTTTCCTGCACCCAGAACGCAACCGGTATTGCCCTCAAGGCGATTCAAACCCTGGTTAGAAGGTAGGAGGAGGTTTTTCCATGAGTAAAAAATACGGTGCATATATCTGCACAGGCTGCGGAATAGGCGAATCCCTCGATATGGACAAGCTTGCAGCTGTGGCATCAGACCAGCGTGCTGAATTCAAGACACATCCCTGCCTTTGCGGCGAGGAAGGTATTGCTCTTATAAATAAGGATATTGCGGAAAACGGCATTAACGCTCTTGCAATAGCCGCATGCTCAAGAAGGGTGAACTTCGACGTATTCAAATTTGAAGGTTGCGTAATTGACCGCGTCAATCTCCGTGAAGGCGTCGTCTGGACCCACTCTAGAGATCAGTTTCCTGCTCCTACACCAGAGCAGAAGGATGATGCAGCTTTCGAAGACAAGGTTCAGCTTATGGCAAACGATTATCTCAAGATGGGTCTTGTCCGTCTCGAGAAGATCAAGCTTCCTGAGCCTTTCAAAACAGAAAGATTTTCCAAGAAGATTCTTGTTATCGGCGGTGGCGTAACCGGCATGAGCGCAGCTCTTGATGCGGCCAGAACCGGATATCAGGTAACTATCGTTGAAAAGACTGACAAGCTCGGCGGATGGGCATCTGTTCTCCGCAAGCAGACTCCGACCGCTCTTCCATTTGAAGCAATGGAAAATCCTATTGCTGCGGCTCTCATCGATGACGTGGCAAAGCATCCTAATATTGAAGTCAAGACAGGTACTGTGATTGCACGTATCGCTGGCATGCCCGGCGAGTTCACAGTAACCTTCAAAAAACCCGGCGAGAAGATAGAATTCGACTGCCCGCTTCCAGTTCCGCCTGAAATGAAGGTTGACGCAAACGGCAAGCCTGTTGAAGCTGAAAAGATCCAGGCAATTTATGCTGAAATGAACGAAGGAAGAGCTGATGTTCTTACCCTCGATCCCAATGGCGAACTTTTTGGATCAGTTATTCTTGCAGCCGGTTTCAGCCCTGCCAAGCTCGAAGGTGAAGCTTATGCCCATCTTGGACTCGGTAATGCAAACGTAATCACCAATGCCCAGTTTGAAGAAATGGCTGCCAAGGGCAGAGTGGTGAGACCATCTGATAAGAAACCTGCAAAGAGTGTTGTATTTGTTCAGAGCCCAGGAAAAGACGGCGCTGACAATGACTTCCCTTACTGCGGAAGTGTAACCAGTATGGTTGCTCTCAAGCAGGCTAAATATGTAAGAGCAGACTACGAAGAAGACGGAAAGGCTTACATTATTTATCAGCACATGAAGACCCCTGGTTTCATGGAAAATTTCTACAAGAGCATGCAGCAGGATCCCGGAGTATTCATGACCAAGGGTGAGGTTGCGGCTGTTGAAGAATCAGGCAGCAATCTTCTTGTTAATGTAAAAAACACTCTTCTCGGCGAAAACATCCAGATTAAGGCTGACCTCGTTGTTCTTGCCGCTGGTATGGTTCCAGCGACTGTCGATGATCCGGTCATTAACCTCGCTTATCGCCAGGGACCTGGATTCCGTGATAATGCAATTTTTGACGGATACGCAGATTCAAACTTCATATGCTTCCCTTATGAAACCCAGCGTACCGGTATTTACGCAGCAGGCGCAGTTCGTCGCTCCATGACAATCGAAGAGTCAATGGAAGATGCGGCTGGTGCTGCTCTTAAGGCTATTCAGTGCCTTGAGTCATCAAACAAGGGTGTTGCAGTTCATCCTCGTTCAGGCGATATGACCTATCCTGATTTCTTCTTCCAGAGATGCACCCAGTGCAAACGCTGTACAGAAGAATGTCCTTTCGGCGCACTTGATGACGATGCAAAGGGTACTCCTAAGCCTAATCCTACACGCTGCCGTCGTTGCGGTACATGTATGGGTGCATGCCCTGAGCGTATCATCGGTTTTGCTGACTACAATATCGACAGCATCGGTTCAATGATCAAGAACATCTGGGTTCCGACAGATTATGATTATGATCCGGTTCCAATGCGTATTCTTGGTCTTGTCTGCGAAAATGATGCGCTTCCTGCACTCGACATTGCAGCAATGAACCGCATAAACTTTGCAGCTGATGTTCGTATCGTACCTGTCCGTTGTCTTGGTTCAGTCAATGTCGTATGGATCAAGGATGCTCTTTCCCAGGGTATGGACGGCGTGTTCCTGATGGGCTGCAAGCATGGTGATGATTACCAGTGCCATTTCGTAAAAGGCAGCGAGCTCATGAGTGTACGTTCAAGCAAAATGGGCGACACCCTTCTGAGCCTCGGTCTTGAAAACGAGCGTGTTGCACAGTTTGAAGTTGCCATCGATGAGTTCGAAAAGGCACCTAAGCTGATCAATGACTTTGTTGCACAGATTGAAGCTCTTGGACCGAACCCATTCAAGGGTTTCTAGTTTGAATTAAACAAATACACCGATGTTTAGGGAGGTTTTCCAAATGGCGGAAAAATACCTTGTTGAGCCTGATGTAGGATTTGTCAATGACATTATCGGGCTTGGCGGAGATACCCTCAAAAAGTGTTTCCAGTGCGCCACATGCTCAGTTGCATGTCCTATTGCGCCTGAAAATAAGCCTTTCCCAAGAAAGGAAATGATAGCGGCATCATGGGGTCTTAAGGACAAGCTCATAGGAAATGCTGATATTTGGCTGTGTCATCAGTGCGGAGACTGCTCTGCGCTTTGCCCGAGAGGAGCAAAGCCGGGTGATGTGCTTGGCGCTGTTCGCTCAATGGCTATCGCGGAATATGCGGCTCCCAAGTTTCTTGGAAAATGGATAAATGATCCCAAGAAACTTATGAAGCTCACCGCTATACCGGCGCTTGTATTCATATTGACTTTTATAATTACCCAGATTTTCCCTGCACTCAAGCATCATCATGAGCCAGGATTGATTGCGCATGCGGATTTCATCTCCACATGGATGGTTGATGCCGTATTCGTCCCTCTTGCAGGCTGGGCGGTAGTAATATTCGGGCTTGGCCTGAAGCGCTTTATTGTAGATATTCACAAGAATGCTCTTGCTGAAGGCAAAACCACAAAAGAAAAGATTGATCCCAAAGAGTTCATTAAGTCTCTTATCAATGTGATTCCGATGATAGGTAAACATCAGAAGTTCACTGAGTGCGGAGAAAACAAGGATCGTTCGACTGCTCATATGATGGTTCTTTATGCTTTTATCGGGCTTTTCATAGTAACCAACATCTTTTTTGTTGTTCTCTATGTGTTCCAGATTCCTGGGCCATATTCACAGCTCAACCCTGTTAAATGGCTCGCGAACATCTCAGGCGTCATGCTCGTTCTTGGTGGCATCATGATGCTTAAGAACCGTCTGACAAAGAAAGATCAGGGAAGCAGCTACAAAGACTGGTATATTATCGGTCTTGTACTTGGACTTGGTCTGACTGGCATGCTTACCCAGATGACCAGGCTTGCAGGCGCAGAGTATCTGACATATTTCATGTACTATATTCACCTGATTTTCATATTCCATCTGTTTGCTTACCTGCCATTCTCAAAGATGGCGCACATGGTTTACAGAACAGTTGCTCTTGCTTATGCGGATTATACAGGCAGAAAATAGTATCTGTTAAAAATGAAGTTTGAAGCAGGGGAGGCTTAGGCCTCCCCTGTGTTTTATATGAAGTGGATTTATATCTATATATTTGGTTTTGTATCATTTTATTTTGATTGATATTCATTGGATTGACTTGATCAGTTATTTGTCATAAAAAGCAGATACCGATCAATTTTAGTGAAAACCAAATTTGACAAGGCCGTAAAAAGTCCGGTTCCCGTCATTACGGCGCAGGCCGGATCCAAAAGTAGTTGAAAACACAGGATATCGGATCAAGTCTGATATGACACCGACGCTTTTTTGACTTTTTGCGGGACAATCAAATTTCATAATTATGTCAGTGAAAATATGCGAGAAAAGTTCAGAAAAATCTGGCTCACAGATCCGGAAGATATAAAAAAAGAGAAGATCAGAAGTCTTTTCATGCAATATCTTGTGATTATAGGTATAGCAGAGATTCTGACCTTTCTGCTTTTCTGGATCTTTCAGGTCGAAGAAGCCAGCCCGGAAATGATTTCAAATGAAAATATACCTTTCCATTGGAAGGCGTATTTTCTTGCGGCTTTTCTTATTCCGGTTCTCGTAACTTTTGTTCTTGGATTCGGAACCGAACTTAAAAAAAGATGCGACCGGATCGAGGAAGACAGGGCCGCCAGAATTAAGAGAATTATATGGCCCTATGGTTTTCCTGGAAAAAGAAAAATTTTGCTGTGGTGTCTGGCAGCCACAGGATTTGTAATTTTCATGCTTATTCTGGGCTTTTCTGATATGGGCGTGTACGGATCTTTGTCCATAGAAGCATTTGTCTATTTCTGTGCCTGTGTTTCATTGATCGTCTTTTTTATAGGGCTTTCTATGATGATCATGAAATACAAAACAAGGGCCAATGCGCTTAAAGCCGAGTATTCAAAGGCAATTTCGAGGCATCTCGGATTCCCCAATCATGATACCGGGAGAATGTAGTATTCGGCAAACCAACGGGCTATTTAAAAGCTGTCTTCAAAAAAACAGTAACATCTTGAAATAAAGGAGATATTATGTCTGCAGATGCACAGGTCGTTTTTACAAAGGCTGATCCGGTAAAAAGAATAATTGCTGTTGTTATTGATATGCTTCTTGCTTGTGTTGTAGGAGTTATCCCTTTTATTGGCGGTCTCGTGGGAGCAGGGTATCTTTTGATCAGGGATGCTCTTCCTGTTGAAGCTCTGGGTTATAAGAGCGTTGGCAGGAAAGTAATGAAGCTTTCCGTTGTCAAGCAGGGAGCACCCGGCACAAAAATCGAATACATCGATTCGATAAAAAGAAACTGGGTATTTGCCATGGGACCACTCGGTATGGCATTCATGATAATACCTCTTCTTGGATGGATAGTTGCTTTTTTGCTTGGGATCGCCGGTGTTGTGCTTGCTGCATACGAAATATACAATATGTTCACCGATCCACAGGGAATAAGACTTGGCGATAAAATGGCCGGAACCATGGTCGTTGAAGACTAAACAGAAATTACTTGACAAAAAAAATTGAAATAATAAACTTCTCAAGTTTTTCTTGTAAAGTCGGAGTGATCTGTCCGGCAGTCATAATATATAGGAGAGTTTATGTACGCGGTTATTAAAACAGGTGGAAAACAATACAAAGTTCAGCCTGGCGGAGTTATTGAAGTCGAAAAACTCGACGGAGAAGAAGGTGCGCCAGTAAATTTCAGCGAAGTTCTGCTTTTTGCAGACGGAGACAATCTGTCACTCGGAACTCCTGTGCTCGCTAATGTGACTGTTCGCGGTACCATTCTTAAGCAGGCAAGAGAAAAGAAAATTCTTATTTTCAGATTCCGCAGACGCAAGCACAGCAGAAAATCACAAGGACATCGTCAGCCGTATTCGGTTGTAAAGATTGACAGCATTGAAGCTTAATATTTAGAGATTAAGCTCCACGGAGGTTTTAAAAAATGGCTCATAAAAAAGCAGGCGGGAGTACCCGCAATGGTCGCGACAGTAACGGACAGCGCCGCGGAGTAAAAAAATACGGCGGGGAGTCTGTGATTGCAGGTAATATTCTGGTTCGCCAGGTTGGCTCATCAATACACGCAGGAAACAATGTTGGAGTTGGCAAGGATTTTACCCTTTTCGCTCTTGTTGACGGCGTTGTAAAATATGAGCGCCATGGACGTGACCGGAAAAAAGTTAGTGTTTATGCTGCGTGAAATTCGTAGATGAAGCACTGATTACCGTAGAGTCCGGTAATGGGGGGCGGGGATGTGTTAGCTTCCGCAGGGAGAAATATGTTCCCAAAGGTGGACCGGATGGCGGAGACGGGGGTGTTGGCGGTGATGTTGTATTCAAAGCAACTAATCAGCGCCGCACCCTGTATCATTTTAGGTTTCAGCAGACCTACAGCGCCAGAAATGGTGAAGGCGGACGAGGATCACAGTGTAACGGTGCAAACGGGGATAATATAACTCTTGAAGTTCCTGTAGGCACGATGATCTATAATTCTGAAACCGGCGAGCTGATCCATGATTTCACAGAGCATGATGAAGTCTTTATTGTGGCAAAGGGCGGACGCGGTGGTAAAGGAAACAAATTCTTTACTAGTTCCACGCATCAGACCCCAAGATTTGCCCAACCAGGAGAACCCGGCGAAACGCTGGTTTTAAAACTGGAGCTAAAGTCCATCGCAGATGTAGGAATTGTGGGGTTTCCGAATGCAGGGAAATCAACTCTGATAAGTGCCATTTCATCTGCACGACCCAAAATTGCCGATTATCCATTCACAACTCTTACTCCAAATATTGGAATAGTCTCCTGGGACTGGGGCGAACCATACGCAGTCGCTGATATCCCCGGGCTTGTCGAAGGCGCTCACACAGGTGTAGGTCTTGGGATCAAGTTTTTAAGGCATGTTGAGCGGACAAGGATTCTTGTTCATCTCATAGATGCTTATGAAATTGATCCGTATTCCCCGCTTGAAAGATATGAGGCCATCAACAGGGAGCTTGGTCTGTACAGCGAGGAACTCGCTGAAAAAGAACAGATTGTGGTTCTGAACAAAATGGATATTTCAGGCGCTGAAATTGCGGCTGAATTATTTGAAGAAGCCCTTGGCAAGCCTGTTTTCTGTATTTCCGCAGCAACCGGACTTGGTGTCAGAGAACTGAAGAATCATCTTGGTAAAATCGTTTTTGACACCGCGCTGGAAAAGCCAAAGCATGACCCGGAGAATGATGATTACATCGACGATGAGCAGGACTGAAGCCATCAGAAAAGCCAGACGGGTTGTTGTCAAGGTGGGCAGCAATATTCTGACAGGCCCGTCAGGACTTAATATTGAAGTAGTACGATCCATAAGCGCTCAATTATGCTGGCTTTGTGACCAGGAAATTCAGGTGGTACTGGTCACATCCGGCGCTGTTTCCGCTGGCATGAGAAAAATAGGGCTCACCAAGAAGCCTTCGAGTATTCCTGAACGCCAGGCCGCAGCTGCCGCAGGTCAGGCTGTTCTGATGATGGAATATGAGCACGCCTTTGATCTCCACGGCAAAAAAGTTGCCCAGATTCTTCTGACAGCCGAGGACATGAACAGCAGAAAGCGCTACCTCAATGCCAGAAATACAATTCATACCCTCCTTGACTGGAAGATAGTCCCTGTCATCAATGAAAATGATACTGTTTCCATTGATGAGATTAAACTAGGGGACAATGACAACCTTTCAGCCCTTGTCGCTATGATGGTCGACGCTGATCTTCTTATAAACCTCACTGACATAGATGGTCTTTATGATAAAGATCCAAGAACAAATCATGACGCAGTCCTTCTTTCAGAAGTAAACAAAATGACATCTGAACTTGAAGATATGGCTTCAGGAGCAGGATCATCTATTGGTACAGGCGGGATGCTCACAAAGATCAAGGCAGCAAGAAAGGCAACAGGGTCAGGTATACCTATGCTCATAGCCAAAGGTTCCCAGTCGGGTATACTAAGGGATATTTTTAATGGCGTGAATTGCGGTACTTATTTTAGACCTTCCGAGCTTAAACCAAGTGCTAAGAAAAGCTGGATCGCATTCACTGTTAAGCCAAAAGGGACAATAGTTCTTGATGACGGAGCTGTGAAGGCCGTGATGGTCAATGGCAAGAGTCTTCTTCCAAGCGGTATTGTTGAAGTAATAAACGATTTTGGTGTTGGCGCTCCTGTGGAAATAATTGACAGATCCGGGAATGTCCTCGGAACCGGGCTTGTAAATTACAGCTCCTCTAATATTCGTTGCATAATGGGCCTAAAGTCCACGGCAATTGAGGATGTTCTTGGCGAAAAGCCTTATGACGAGGTCATACACAGGGATAATATGAGCATTTCAGGTACGGATTATTGATTTAATGAAGCTATACAAGTTTTTGACTGGTCCTGACGACGTAACATTTTGCATGAGAGTAACAGAAGCCCTGAATAACGGATGGCAGCTGCATGGAGGGCCCACGCTGACTTTTAATGGTGTATGTGTAATTGCCGGGCAGGCCGTGGTCAAGGAAGTTGAGGGAGAAGAGTTTTCCCCTGATCTGAATTTAAAGGCATACTGATTTTAATATTTTGATAATCATACTACTGAACCCAAAGATTTTTATTTTATAGTATATTTATCAAGGCAGAATTCTCGAAATCTGCCTGTTTTTTTATAAAAGCTACACAAAAGCTCGGAGGAAAAATGCCACTGGAATCCCTGATTGTTGACATGGCAAAAAAGTCAAGATCTGCAGCCAGAATCATGGCCAAGGCAGATACCAATATAAAAAATGCCGCTCTTCTGAAAATTGCGGACGCCATTGAAGCTGACAAAGCAGATATACAGGCTGCCAATCAGAAGGATCTTGAATATGGCCGGGAAAAAGGACTTTCTCCAGCAATGCTCGACAGACTTGCAGTAACAGACAAGGTCATTCAGTCGATGATTCAGGGATTAAAGGAAGTTGCTGCGCTTGAAGATCCGGTAGGCTCGGTTACCAAGGCATACACACGTCCCAATGGCCTCCAGGTTTCAAGGGTTCGTGTTCCACTTGGCGTTATTGGGATCATTTATGAGTCAAGGCCAAATGTGACAGTTGACGCAGCATGTCTTTGTTTGAAGTCAGGCAATGCGGTTATCCTCAGGGGCGGATCTGAATCCATTAATTCCAATCAGGCATTAGCTTCCTCTGTTTCAAAGGCTCTTCTATCTGTGGGACTTCCAGGTGAAGCTGTTCAGGTTGTACCAGTAAGGGACAGGGAGGCCGTTAATCACCTCCTTAAGCAGGAAGAACTGATTGATCTGATTATTCCAAGGGGCGGTGAGAGTCTCATCAGATTTGTGGCAGAAAATTCGAGGATCCCTGTTCTCAAGCATTATAAAGGTGTCTGTCATGTTTATGTGGATGAGACTGCGGATCATCAAATGGCGGTAGATGTTGCTTTCAATGCCAAGGTTCACAGACCCGGAGTTTGTAACGCAATGGAAACCCTTCTTGTGAACAGAAAAGAAGCCGCAGCATTTTTGCCTTTAATGGCTGAAAAATTCAAGGCCGCAGGCGTGGTTATGCGGGGTTGCCCTGAAACCATGAAAATAGTGCCATTTGCTGAGCCGGCTGACGAGACAGACTGGCCTGCTGAATATCTTGATCTTATAGTCGCAGTAAAAGTTGTCGGAGACATGGACGAGGCAATGGATCATATAGCCATTTATGGTTCCAATCACTCCGAAGCCATAATCACAGCTGATTATTCAAGGGCAAGAAGATTCGTTCGAGAAGTTGACGCATCAGTGGTTCTTGTAAATGCCTCAACCAGATTTAATGACGGCGGGCAGCTTGGACTCGGAGCCGAAATGGGAATAAGCACTTCCAAGCTTCATGCTTACGGCCCTATGGGACTTGAAGAGCTTACAACAACAAAATTTGTCGTGTTCGGAGACGGTCAGGTTCGGATCTGAGATTCATGATTAACACTCAGGCTCAGACTCAGAAATGGGAAAGAATAGGCGTCTTTGGCGGAACCTTTGATCCTGTCCATCATGGACATCTTAGGGTTGCGCTTGAAGTTAAGGATGCCATGAGTCTGGACAGAGTTATCTTTGTTCCGGCAAATATTCCTCCCCACAAATCAAGGCCAGACATCGCCAGCGCTTCAGACAGAATGGCAATGGTTCGCCTCGCATGCAACAGTGTAAGTGCCTTTGAAGTTTCAGGCATTGAACTTGAAAGAAACGGCCGCTCATATACAGCAGACACGCTCTCCCTCCTTTCCATTAACAATGGAGGGGAAGGAGAGCTTTTTTTCATTATGGGCATGGATGCATTCATGCAGTTTCATACATGGAAAGATCCTGAGAGAATTCTCGGTACTGCATCATTGATTATCATGACAAGGCCTGATTATGACCATGAAGCCCATGATGTCGAAAAATACATAAGACAGTATTTGTCCGAAGATTATGTTCCGTCATCAGGTGAGGAAATATCTTTTTTTCACCCTGATTTATGCGGCATATTTTTTGTTAAGGTTACGGGTTTGGAAATTTCTGGAACAACAATCCGGGAGCTGGCAAAAAAAGAAAAAAGCCTCGCGTTTCTTGTTCCTCAAAAAGTCGAAGAATATATTGTTTCCAGAGGTCTTTACAGATAATGGGCGTAAAAACTACAAAAGCAAAAAAGAGTGAGCCGCAGCCGGTTGATCCTGATCTTGATATTTATGTAGGGGCAGCCCTCGGACGCAAGGCCGGGCGGCTTAAGGTTCTTGATTTGAGGGGAATATCCCCTGTGGCTGATTATTATATAATATGCAGCGCGAAGTCATCAAGGCAGACAGATGCAATAGCTGATCATATAATATCCGAGCTGGCCAGAAACGGGATTAAGACCCTGAGCGTGGAAGGTAAGGGCGATGACTCCCAGTGGGTGCTTCTCGATTACGGATTTATCATGATACATGTTTTCTACGAGCCAGTCCGTGATTTTTACGATCTTGAGGGCCTCTGGCTTGACGCTCCAAGGGTGGAAACCCAAACCATGACAGAAGCCGCTGCAAAATCAGAAGAAAGCGCAGTCAATTTCGGAGGAGATGAAAAAGATGAGTGGTAAAAAGCCTTTTGTTCTGATGATTCTTGATGGCTGGGGACTCGCTCCAAAATCTGATTCCAATGCGGTAACACTTGCAAAGACTCCAAATCTGGACAGACTCATGTCCGAATATCCGACAACCAAGCTCGCCTGCAGCGGAGAGGATGTGGGGCTTCCGGCAGGCGTCATGGGTAATTCCGAGGTCGGTCATCTTAACATAGGCGCTGGCAGAATAGTTTATCAGGATCTACTTAGAGTCGATATTTCCATCCGGGACAGATCTTTCTTTGTTAATCCTGCATTTGTATCAGCAATGGATAATGTGATCAGGACTGGTCGTTCGCTCCATCTCATCGGCCTTGTTTCAGACGCAGGCGTGCACAGTGTGATGCGTCATCTTTATGCATTGATAGAAATGGCTGTGATGAAAAATGTCGGGAAGACATATATTCATGCGATAACTGATGGAAGGGATACTCCTCCTGACAGTGGTGCTGGTTATATGAAGGATCTGTCAGATTTCATTTCAGATAAGCCCTGTGTCGAGATTGGGACAGTCTGCGGCAGGTTCTATTCCATGGACAGGGATACGAGATGGGACAGGACAGAGACTGCGTACAGGCTCTACACCCAGGCCGGGGGCAGAACTTCATCTGATGCAGTTTCCGCAGTCAAAGAAGCATACGCAGCAGGAGAAACCGATGAATTCGTCAAGCCTGTGTGTCTTAATTCAGACTCTGTATTCAAGGACGGAGACGCCGTCATCTTTTTTAATTTCAGGGCCGACAGGGCGCGCCAGATGACAAGAGCAATGACTGTCGAGGCTTTTGACGGTTTTGAAAGGGCTGTCAGGCCGAACCTTTCAGCATACGTATGCATGACAAGATATGATGAAAAATTCGGTCTTCCGGTTGCTTTTCCTCCTGAGTCCATGACAGGTCTTCTTGGAGAAGTGATTTCATCAAAGGGCCTTAGTCAGCTTAGAATCGCAGAAACCGAAAAATATGCCCATGTCACATATTTTTTCAATGGAGGAGAGGAAAAACCTTTTGAAGGTGAGGACAGGGTTCTTATCCCTTCTCCAAGAGATGTCAAAACCTATGATTTAAAGCCAGGCATGAGTGCAAAGCTGGTATCCGAAGAACTTCTGAAAAAACTTAAAGAAGGCGTTTATGATTTCTGTGCGGTGAATTTCGCAAACATGGACATGGTCGGGCATACAGGAATAATAAGCGCTGCCGTGGAAGCTGTCGAAGTTGTCGATTCCTGCGTGGGTGACATAGCAGACTGCGTGAGAGCCCTTGGAGGTGCGATGGTAATAATCGCTGATCACGGAAACGCCGAAAAAATGGCTGATGAATCAGGCTCGCCGCATACTGCCCACACCCTTAATCCCGTACCTTTTGTTCTTGTAGATGATAAAAGAAAAAACGCGGCGCTGAAGGCAGGGCGTCTTTGTGATATTGCACCCACAGTGCTTTATCTCATGGGGCTTGAAAAATCCAGTCAGATGTCAGGCTCATCGCTCGTTTTTTAGCGTTTTTGATTTGAAATATCTGTGATTTGAAGGAAATGTCGTAAAAAACATAAGGCTGCCCAAAAGGCAGCCTTTTTAATTTATTCGTCAGTTTGGATCAATCAGGCTATTCTTTGCACGCAACAGGGAAGTGCTTGTCGAGTCTCATGGCGCTGAATAGATCAAAGATTTCCTTTGAAGTATTTATTATTCTGAGAGCTTTGGCACTTTTCTGGAGAGAATTATGGGTGGCTATTATGACTCCTATTCCAATGGAATCAACCATTTCGACTCCCTCAAGGTCAATTGTGACCATAGCCGGAGCATCCTGTACAATTGAGAGGAGCTCTTCTTTAAGCCCGGCTGCAATTGACGCTACGATATCTCTTCCGGGACGCACTATTATTTCATCATCATGCTTTATGATTTCGCTCATTGGGTCACTCCATTATGAGTTTGCTGCATTTTCAGGGTAATTGAAAGGGGTTGAGCTTGAGGTATCACCCAGTAAATAAAGGTTTGGTTTGAAAAAAAACAAATAAAATTTAGTGATTTGATTAATATACAATTTCAGCTTTAAGCTGAATTTACCATACGCCAGTCTAAAGCTCAAAATAATTTTGTGCTAACGCACAAAAAAATAGCGGCCAAAAGTCGAAAAATATTAGTTTTATTATATTCCTCGCCAGTTCAACAGAGCCTGAGTTTAAGATTATTCAAACTCTCCCATGATTTTTGTGGCGCAGTCAGGACATATCCCGTGCGTAAAAGAAGCATCCGAATGCTCGCCTATATATATTTCGAGCTGCTCCCAGTAATTTTTGTCATTTCGTATTTTTTTACAATAAGAACATATGGGTAGAAATCCGCGCAGTGTTTTAATTTCAGCCTGGCAGGCTTTGTCCAGGGCATTTTGAGCTTCTATCCTTTCTGTCACATCTATGCAGCTTCCTATAAAGCCTTTGAAAGCACCGTCCAAATCAGAAAATGGAACTCCCCTGTCGAATATCCATCTGTACGCTCCGTCTGATCTGCGGAGCCTGTAAAACATTTCAAATGATTCTCTTTTTGCAAAATTATCAGTGTAAATCTTGAGGCATCTGTCAAAATCATCTGGGTGAACGCCTTCTGCCCAGCCGTTTCCGACTTCCTGTTCCATGGATCTGCCAGTGAAATTAAGCCAGATCTCATTGAAATAATCGCACCCCATGCTGAGATCAGATCGCCAGATCATTATGGGTGCTTTTTCCACAAGGAGCTTGTATTCCTCTCGGGAGAGTTCCATTTATTTGCCTCCTCTTAAAATTAGATGGGCAGTTTAAAGACCCTGGATCAGATTGTAATAATCCTGCATTATACGTATTGATTCCATGGTGCTCTGGAACAGGATCCAGCTTAAAACAAGAATTATTATGCTTAATCCCGCCTTCCAGGCCTTTGATGTTTCAGGCCTCCACCATATCAGCGGCAGTGCAAGAGGCCCCACAGAACAGACAGCAAATATTATGAACGGTTTTTTGAAATACCATTTCATCGTTCCTTCAGGAACCCTCCCTGACAAAGGCGCGTCCAGAAATTCCCCGCAATGCCTGCATTTTATGGCTTCATCCTGAATATCTTCTGCACAGAACGGACATTTTTTCATTTTATAGTCTCTTGTCGAATATTTGAAAATGCATGAAAGACGGTTGTTGCCTTGTCTGTCTAATTTGCCGATTCGTAGGGTGCTCAAGCCCTAAGGCTTGCGCACCAACTGCGTGTGCCTCCGGCGGGTCGCTTTTTGGAAAAAGCTCCGCAAAAACTTTATGAATTTCTAAGGTTTTAAACGTTTGTATCTGCCAACGGTCTGTTGGCCGGATAATTTTTATTTGCCCGTATTAATTAATTGGTAGAAATTCGAGCTTATAAAATTTAGTGTGCTGATGCGCTTGAAACAGCTTAACATGAGAAAAATCTCCTGAAATTAAATTTTTAATTTCAATTAGTTCTTTTTCGTCCATTTTGCAGCCAAAATATATGGCCTCAATTTTATTCGGATCGATACTGACATTTTCAAATTCTGCATTGCTATTAGTTATATCATATTTAATATAGCGCCATTCATTTTCGTATTCCCAATGATCGCTTTTAGTCCTGGCAAATTTTATAGCAAGATTATCAAAATCCAATTTCTTTTGACCTGTAAAGTGTTTCACATACTCGTTAAGGTCAGCAATAATTGGCATTTCTTTTTTATAATCAACCTGGAAAACTCCAAAATCAGTCATTTCTTGTTCTTTAAGGCATCTATGCTGAATAACAGCGCCCATATGCTTGTACGCATAATGTGCCCACAGCAAAAGGTTGTCAGGAGTGCCGGTTTTAGATTTGGATACACAATAAATTTTTAAATTAGATCTTCTTTTTATCCATAGAGCTTGATTGTCAAGCATATTGGCTCTAAAAAGTTCTAGCAGTTCACCGGAAGCTTTCTTGCTATCTTCCATAAAAGAATCTTTTGATGGGAATTCATGCCTGTTTTTTCTGGCCATCATTAATATATTAAAAAGAGGATGGCTTTTATCTCCTGTTGGCTCTTCTTTACCAAAAATGAGATTAGCTTCTTCTTCAATAAGAGCTTTCTTGAAATCCTCAAATTCAAACCCAAATCTGAAATCAGTTTGTATGTCGAAGGGATCATTGAGGGTGGCGGGCGAACTCCATCGAATGGTTTTGTTTTCAATGATTGCTTTTAGGGTTTTGGTAGAGCAATATTTAAAAAATGAGCATTTTTTTCGGATGATGATTCCATCATTTGAAAAATTGTTCTATTCCGTAATAAATTAAAGGCAATTAAGACTGCCTGACTGCCTGACTGCCTGACTGCCTGACTGCCTGACTGCCTATACATGCCCGTCGAAAATGGTGCTTAGAAGGGCGCTACACACCCTACACTAATAATCAAAAATCCCTGAAGTTTTTTGCGGAGCTTTTTTTCAAAAAAGCGACCCGCCGGAGGCAAGATGTTTGTCCGGCGAGTATTTTGATGGGTATTATCAGTAATCCAGGGATGTTACTTCGAGTGCGTGCTGGACTATGAAATTTCTTCTTGGTTCGACCTCATCGCCCATGAGGAGTGAAAAGATTCTGTCGCTTTCGACAGCGTCCTCCACCTTGACCTGGAGCATGGTTCTCTGTTCAGGATTCATGGTGGTTTCCCATAGCTGGTCAGGGTTCATTTCTCCTAGACCTTTGTATCTCTGGACAGTGAGGCCTCTTTTGCTTTCTTCCATGATGAACTGGAACAATTCCTTTCTGCCGGTTATGGTGGTTCTGTCCGTCACCTTTTCTCCGGCTATGACTGTGAAGGCAGTCCCGAATGAAGATATCTTGAGCTTGAGCGGAATGCAGGCTTGGTATTCAGGGGAATATATGAAACTTCTTCCGACCTTGAATGACTGATATGTTGTCTTGGTGGCGTCGCTCGTGACTGATTGTCCTGGCATTACCTCTATTTCAAATATCTGCCTGTCCTCATTCCAGAACAGTTCTTTTGCTTCATAGCCCGCGCTGATTATCTGCCCTCTGGCCTTTTCCATGACTTCTCTGTTTGCAAGGCGCTCCTTGGTGGTTACTGTGTTTGCGAGCAGGATTTCCGCGACCTCAGAATTGTATCCGCGTCTTTCCATAACTGCCAGGCTGTTCAGATAGTCGGCAAGATCCATGAGATATGTGTAAAGCTCGGTTCCAAATAGCTCTATACCTTCTGATGTTTCCACCTTCAGGGTATCGCTTGCCTTTCTGATGAGGTGCTCTCTGTATGATCTGTCATCCTTGAGGTATACGCCTGTCTTGCCCTTGCTGATTCTGTAGAGAGGCGGCTGGGCAATATACAGATAACCTTTTTCTATTATCTGGGGCATCTGCCTGTAGAAAAATGTAAGAAGAAGGGTTCTGATATGCGAGCCATCAACGTCCGCATCTGTCATGATTACTATTTTGTGATATTTGACCTTGTCAATTTCATACTCTTCACCAGCAGGGCCTGTGCCAAGCACTGTGATGATGTTCTTGATTTCCTCGCTCTTTAGTATTTTGTCGAACCTTGCTTTTTCGACGTTCAGAATTTTACCCTTAAGCGGAAGTATGGCCTGAAATTTTCTGTCTCTGCCCTGTTTGGCCGAGCCTCCGGCAGAGTCACCTTCGACGAGGAAAAGCTCTTTTTCTTCGGGCTTTGATGACTGACAATCAGCGAGCTTGCCCGGGAGGGTTCCGTCAAACAGAGAGCTCTTGCTGCGGGCGAGATCTCTGGCTCTTTTTGCGGCGTCTCTTACACGTGCGGCTTCAACTGCCTTGGTGATGATTTTTTTGGCTGTGGAAGGGTTTTCCTCGAGGTATTCAGTCAGTTTTTCGTTGACCAGAGATTCTACTATACCCTTTACTTCGCTGTTGCCGAGCTTGGTCTTTGTCTGGCCTTCGAACTGTGGATCTTTTATTCTTATGCTTATTACGGTGGTAAGACCTTCGCGGACATCATCCCCGCTTATTTTTACCTGCATGTTTTTGGGCATGTTGTCGCTGGTGGAATATGCATTAAGAGATCTTGTCAGAGCGCCCTTGAATCCGCTGAGATGGCTTCCGCCTTCTATTGTATTGATATTATTGGCAAATGAGTAGATGTTTTCCTGGTAGGTTTCGTTGTACTGAATCGCAACCTCCACCTGGATATCATTTCTGTTGCCGGATATGAGGATGGCGTCGTGTATTGCATTATGATGCTGATTCAGATAGTTGACGAATTCAACAAGTCCGCCCTCATAATAGAAGTCATGCTTTTCATCGCTTCGCTCATCTTCTATTATTATTCTTACACCCCTGTTTAGGAAGGCCAATTCCCTCATTCTGCGGGATAAAACCTCGAATGAAAAATTGTCGTGGTTCATTATTGTTGTGTCTGGCTTGAAATGAACCTTTGTTCCATTCAGATCTGTTGTCCCGATTATCGTCAGCTCTGTCGCTTTAATGCCTTTTTCGAAGGTCTGCCTGTATATGTTGCCATTTTTGTAAATAAGCAGTTCTAAGTGGGATGAAAGGGCGTTTACAACTGAGATACCAACACCATGAAGCCCTCCTGATACCTTGTAGGATTCGCCTTCGAATTTCCCGCCTGCGTGAAGTGTCGTCAGAACGACTTCAGCAGCTGGTTTTTGTTCCTTCTCATGCATGTCAACCGGGATGCCTCTGCCATTATCCACGACTGACACCGAATTGTCCGTATGGATTATTATGTGTATTCTGTCGCAGAATCCGGCCATTGCCTCGTCGATGCTGTTGTCAACTACTTCATAGACCAAGTGATGGAGACCCTCGGTATCAACGTTTCCTATATACATGGAAGGTCTTTTGCGGACTGCTTCGAGTCCTTCAAGAACCTTGATGTTTTCTGCGCTGTAGTTTTGAATATCCTGGTTTGTCATGTATGAAAAATATACCCTTTTGAGATGCTTTGTTTGTCAAGTAACAGGCCTTTAGCGTAATTGGCTGTTTATCAGTACTTGACCGGCATTATTACCGCCTTGAAATCTTTTGATGTAATTCCTTCGAGTATGCATGGATTTTCTTTGTCAGCTATGTACATGAGCGCCTTGTCATCGTCTATGCACTCCAGCGCGTCCATGAAAAATCTCGGATTGAAAGCCACTTCTATGGGCTCTCTTTCAAAATCAAGGAGCAAGGATTCCATTGATTCGCCCATTTCAGGGTTTGATGCGCTGATGGTCAGCGTGTTGTTCCTCAGATCGAATAATACGGTTTTGAACATCTCTGTCGTAAGTATTGACATCCTTTTCAGCGTCATTAGCAAAGGATGTATTTCAACTTCAATTACAGATTCTGTTGCCGGGCATGTCAGATCTCCGTATTCAGGGAAATCACCGTCGAGAAGGCTTATTGTCATGCATTCGGTTGGCTTTTTGACTATGAGATTGTTGCCGTGAACCGCAATCTGGATAATCGCGTCATCTTCCATGAATCTGCTTGCTTCTGCCATGCCTTTTTTCGGGATTATGCAGCTTTCCCATGTAGGCAGAGTTCTTTCAGCAAAATAATCGCTCAAAAAAAGTCTTTTGGCATCTGTGGAGACGAGGCGGACTATTGTGCCTGCCTCTGTTTCAACGTGCTCGAAAAAGACTCCGTGGACATATGGCCTGCGGTCATCCTGTCCTCCGGGAGGTATTTTTGTGACTTTGTCCATGGCTTTTTTAAGGCCTTGTGCGCCAATTTCAAAAAAAAAAGCCTCTGATGTTTCAGGCAGCTGGGGGAAATCTCCGGGGTTCATTCCCATTATATTGAATTCAGTCTTGCCTCCAAAAATTTTTATCCACCTGTTTTCGCTCTCATATAGGCAGATATTTTCTTCAGGGAACTCCCTGATGATTTCAAGAAGCTTTTTGGAGTTAATGGCTACTTCCCCGTCAATTTCCACCAACGCCGGGAAGATTCCTTCGAATCCTGTTTCCAGGTCTGTGGCTTTGATTGTGATGCTGTCAGATTCAGCCTTGACCAGAATGCATGCTGTAATTGCAAGATTACTCCTTCTGGATGATGTGATCCCCTGGATTTTTGTCAGAGTTGAGACCAGATCTCTTTTATGAACTGTGAATTTCATCTTATTTCAGCTCGCCTGGATATAGGTTAAATATTGGAAAATACCAAAAAAAGACTATCAATTGAGGCGGAAAATGCAATATATATTTGCCTTTTTGAGGCCTTTTGATGGGGTTTTTAGACGCGTTTTATGATTGAAAATTGAAACAGGAGTCAGACTTGAAAATCGAACGCCATGTTGTGCTTGTTTCGCCTGATGTTCACTGGAACACCGGGAATATTGGCAGAACCTGTCTTGGTGCCGGAGCCTTTCTTCATCTTGTAAAACCTCTCGGATTCTCCCTCGATGCTGCCCAGGTTAAAAGAGCAGGGCTTGATTACTGGCCAAAGGTGAAGCTCCATGTGTGGGATTCTTTTGACCAGCTTTTTTCAACTTTGAATCCGGCTGATGAAGAAATTGTGCTTTTCAGCAAAGGCGGAAGCAACCTGTTCTGGGATATGCCGAGGCATGACAGGTTGATTCTCGTTTTCGGCTCAGAGACAAAGGGTCTTCCGGATGAAATTATTCAGAGATTTCCAAATTCATTATTCCGTATTCCCATATCAAACGAGATAAGGTCACTGAATCTGTCAACCGCAGCGGGTATTGTTCTGTATGAGAGTCTGCGGGGATTGCCCGTGGAACATGGAAGGTGAACTATTTATTGAATTTTGATTGATGATTTTTGAATTCTAAGTGCAGACAATTTGATCCCCTAAAAAAGAAAGGGAAGCGGAATAACCCGCTTCCCTTATATAAGAAGTTCAGATAGTCAGGCCTAATCAGCCTTCCTGTCTAATTCTTACTAATTATTGTCCAGCGCCGGTAGCTGCAGAGTGAGTCTTGATTGCAACTTTGTTTTCAAGACCTGCATAGTACTCACGAAGGATGTCAAGAACTTCTTCACGACCAAAATGATCAGGAATTGGAGTTCCTTCTGAAAGACCCTTACGAAGCATTGTTCCTGAAAGGATAACGCGGCTGGTCTTGTCATGGCAGCAAGTTCTGAGTGAAGCCATGCCATCGCACTTGGTGCAATAGAATGTCCAGTCAATCTTGAGCGGAGTACAAAGAAGAGTCTTGCCAGCATCTGCGTTCTTAGGAATCTTGTTGAAGATGGTCTGTGCTTCGAACATTCCGTAGAAATCGCCTACACCAGCGTGGTCACGACCGATGATCATTCTTGATACACCATAGTTCTGACGGAAGGTAGCGTGAAGAAGAGCTTCACGAGGACCAGCATAACGCATGTCAAGAGGATATCCGCCCTGTACAACATTTGCTTTTACGAAATTGTTTTCGATAAGAGCATCAATACATCTTACGCGTACTTCCGCAGGGATATCGCCAGGCTTGAGGTTACCAACGAGAGAGTGAATGAATACGCCGTCGCAAACTTCAACTGCAATCTTTGCAAGGTATTCATGGGATCTGTGCATTGGGTTTCTAAGCTGAAGAGCTGCAACTTCGTTCCATCCGCGTTCTTCGAAGATCGCGCGGGACTGTGCAGGGGTCATGTAAACGCCCTTGTACTTCTCTGGATATTCGCCTTCGGAAAGAACTTTTACTGGACCTGCAAGGTTGTATTCTTTCTGGCCCATAACCATCTGAACGCCTGGGTGATCGTCTTTTGCGATCTTCCAGAAATCTGCTGAAGTAGCTGTACCTTCACCCATGAATGTTTTTTCACATTCAAAGATTTTGTCAGCTTCGGTCATTGCGAATTTTTCAGTTACTTTCATGGTAGCCATTACGGTACCGTTCTTAGCAACGAGAGCTACTTCTTCGCCTTCTTTGATGCTGTCAGCAGTTGCCTTGTCAGCAGAAAGTGTAACAGGGATTGGCCAGAATGTGCCATCAGCCATGGTGAAGTTTTCGCAAACGCCTTTCCAGTCAGCCTTGGTCATGAAGCCGGTAAGTGGGCTGAAACCACCGATACCCATCATGATAAGGTCGCCTTCTTCGCGGCTTGAGATTTCTACTTTCTTGAGACCAGCTGCTTTCTTGATTTCTGCTTCACGAGCTGCGCCTTCAAGAAGACATACGGTAAGGCCTTTTCCACCATGAGGAGGTAATAATTTAGACATTTTTCTGTATCTCCTTTTTTTTCTGAAGAAATTTTATTTCAAATTCAATATGCTCAACGGCATATATGTGTCCGTTATTTTAAAGGCGTTTAATATTAGGAATGTCATTGAATGTCAAGGCTTTTTGCCCCAATGTGTTTTGAAAATGGTTGATTTTAAAAAGTGTTTCGTTTATCCAAGCCAGGAACTTCCTTAATTTTTTATCTATTAAAATAAATATGGAGAGACCATGCTTGACATATACCGCCAGCAAATAAAAGAACGGGCAGATCAGAACATTCCTCCTAAGCCACTTGACATGAAACAGGCAGAAGGACTTGTAAAACTTTTGTTACAGCCTTCTTCCGAAGATAAGGATCTTCTTGTCAGTCTTCTTGAAAACAGAATTCCGCCTGGGGTTGACGAAGCTGCAAAGGTAAAGGCCGAATTTTTGGATAAGGTGGCCCGGGGTGAACTTGCTTCTCCTCTTGCATCAAGGGAAAGAGCCGTTTTTCTGCTCGGTACGATGGCTGGCGGGTATAATATCAGGCCGCTTGTAAATCTTCTTGATGATTCGGCCCTGGGGGATCTTGCGGCTGATGCGCTTTCAAAATCACTTCTGGTTCTTGACGTGTTTTCTGAAATTCTTGAAAAATCCAAAACCAATCCGAGAGCAAGAAAAGTTATTGAAGCATGGGCAAATGCCCTCTGGTTTACAGACAGGTCTGATCTTGCGGCAAAAATTACGGTTACTGTTTTCAAGGTAACCGGAGAAGTCAATACCGATGATCTCTCTCCTGCCGGAGAAGCCTGGAGCAGGCCTGACATTCCCCTTCATGCACTTTCCATGCTAAAGACAAAAGACCCTGAAGGCATCAAAACCATAGCCGAGTTGAAGAAAAAAGGGTATCCGGTCGCTTTCTGCGCCGATGTATTAGGCACAGGATCATCCCGAAAGTCAGCCACAAATTCTGTTCTCTGGCACACAGGCGATGATATCCCGTTTGTTCCAAATAAAAGACAGGGCGGAATCTGTATTGGCGGGAAAATTGCTCCGATTTTTTTCAACACCATGGAAGATGCTGGTGCGCTTCCGATCGAATGCGATGTTACAAAGCTTGAGACAGGCGCTGTTGTGGATATTTATCCTTATCTGGGAAAGATCACAAAAACAGGAACAGATGAGGTTGTCGCAAATTTCAGTCTTAAAACAGATGTTCTTCTTGATGAAGCAAAGGCTGGCGGTCGCATTCCTTTAATCATCGGCAGAACACTTACAAAGAAGGCGAGGGAGGCTCTCGGTCTTCCTGAGACAGATCTTTTCAGGTCCCTTTCTGCGTCTGAAGTCAAAAATTGCGGGTTTACACTTGCCCAGAAAATGATCGGCAAGGCCTGCGGCAAAAATGGCGTTCGTCCCGGAGAATACTGCGAGCCTGTCATGACAACAGTTGGTTCCCAGGACACCACAGGCCCGATGACAAGGGACGAGCTTAAGGAACTGGCCTGTCTTGAGTTTTCGGCAGGTCTTGTCATGCAGTCGTTCTGTCATACTGCCGCATATCCAAAAAAAGTTGATATCACCATGCACGAAACCCTTCCTGAATTCATTACAAGCAGAAAGGGTGTGGCTTTGAGGCCAGGAGACGGAATCATACATTCATGGCTCAACAGAATGATCCTTCCTGATACGGTCGGGACAGGAGGAGACTCCCACACAAGATTTCCTATAGGCATCAGTTTCCCTGCGGGCTCTGGTCTTGTTGCTTTTGCAGCTGCAATGGGAGTCATGCCGCTTGATGTTCCTGAATCAGTGCTTGTTAGATTCAAGGGAAAGATGCAGCCTGGAATCACGCTTCGTGATCTTGTGAATGCAATTCCATTAAAAGCCATAGAAAAAGGTCTTCTTACGGTTGAAAAAGCAGGCAAGAAGAATGTCTTTTCAGGAAGGATTCTTGAAATAGAAGGTTTGCCAGATCTTAAAGTTGAGCAGGCATTTGAGCTTTCAGACGCTTCAGCCGAAAGATCTGCCGCAGCATGCACAGTGCGCCTTAATAAAGAGTCTGTGATCGAATTCATTAAATCCAATATTGTCATACTCGAATGGATGACAAATAACGGTTACGGTCATAAGGAAACTCTGAAAAAACGTATTTCCGAGATGAAGGCCTGGCTTGATGCTCCGGTTCTCCTTGAGCCAGATGCAGATGCTGAGTACGCTGAAACCATCGAAATTGATCTTGATCAGATTAAAGAACCAATACTTGCCTGTCCTAATGACCCTGACGATGTGAAAACCCTTTCAGCTGTTGCAGGGGCAAAGATAGACGAGGTCTTCATCGGCTCATGCATGACGAACATCGGTCATTTCAGGGCTTCGGCAAAGATTTTTGAAGGAAAGTCAGAGCTTCCAGTGAGACTCTGGATGGCTCCTCCTACTTTCATGGATCAACGTCAGCTTATGGATGAAGGCCTTTACAGTGTTTATGCAAAGGTAGGCGCGCGTATGGAGATTCCTGGATGCTCTCTCTGCATGGGGAATCAGGCAAGAATCGCAAAGGCCACGACAGCCATTGCAACCTCAACCAGAAATTTCCCTGACAGAATTGGTGATGGTTCGAACGTATATCTCGGATCAGCAGAGCTTTCAGCCGTGACTGCGGTTCTTGGAAAGATTCCCACAAAAGCCGAATATCTTGAAATGACCACATGTCTTGAAAAGGACTCAGATAAAATTTACAGTTATCTTCAGTTTGATCAGATGGAAAAATATATGTGATAAAAAGGCGCGGGGGACTTTTTCAAAAAAGCGACCAGCCAGAGGCATTCGGATCAATGTCGGATTACGAGCAAATGACGCTCTAATCCGACCTACAAATTGGATTTTTTTAACGACAATTTAACCATACAGGGCATAATTATGCTGCTTGTGATTGACGCGGGAAATACAAATACTGTTCTTGGACTATATCAGCGCGAGGAACTTGTAAAAAGCTGGCGCATAAGGACAGAAAGAAACATCACCGAAGACGAATTCTGCATACTGGTCAAAAGTCTTTTAAAGGATAGCGGTATTGATCTCAGGGTAATTACAAAGACAGTTATTTCTTCTGTGGTTCCTCCTGTCATGGGCATTCTCGACGCATTCTGCAGAAAGCATTTGGGCCATGCTCCGACCTGGGTTAATGCAAAAAATTCGGGCGGGCTTACAATTCTTTACAATAATCCTGACGAAGTCGGTGCGGACAGAATCGTTAATGCCGTGGCTGCATACAGAAGGTACAAGACAGATCTGATTGTCATTGATTTTGGAACAGCCACAACCTTTGATATCGTTACTGCAAAAGGCGAATATCTTGGAGGGGCGATAACTCCGGGAATAATGATCTCTGCCGAGGCTCTTTTCCAGAGAACATCCAAACTTCCAAGGGTAGAGCTTTTCGAGCCTCCTGCAAGCGTCATAGGAAAGGATACTCCTGGCAGCATGAAGTCAGGCATCATCCTCGGATATGCTTCTCTTGTGGACGGAATGGTCTCAAAAATATCAAAGGAGCTTGGAATAAAATTTAAGGTTGTTGCCACAGGCGGTCTTGCTGATTTGATGACAAAGGTATCTGACTCCATAGAGGTCGTTGACGGAAATCTGACCCTTGAAGGGCTCAGAATAATCGGCGAGATGAGCTGATTATTCTTGAAATGAATGGTGACAAGGTCGCAAAAAGTCAGATTCCCTTCATTCCGGAGCAAGCTGTATACAGAAGTGCCTGAAAATATACTTCACATCGTCATAATTTGAACGCTTCTGTTAAATGAAAGGTCAAAGGCCGCTTTTTGAAAAAAGCTTGGCAAAAACTTTTCGGTTATGGATTCTTTTGCTTTAAAAACATATATTCTCAACTCGTAATAAAAAAACCATAAAAGTTTTGGGAAAAGTCTGGAAAACCCTTTTTCAAAGGGTTTTCCAGTAATGATGCAACAACAGGCTTACCATTCAAACGGCCTGACTCATTTCAAATGTTCAAGCTGTGACATTGATGAGTATACAAGAATGCCGGATTAAGAGCATAGTACGCTCTAATTCTACGAATCGGTCTTTTTTAAAGACCAGGCACCAACGTACAGCTCTTTGGATTCTTCGCCGGATTCTTCGCCATGCGGCGCTATTTTCCATATCCAGGAATCTTCATATTCCGGCAGGACAACGCCATGAATCGTAGACCCTTTTTCACTTATGTCCCCATTTTTGTTTTTTCTGATAAATTCATGGTCAGAAATCATGCATACATTGCAAGGCAATGAAAAAAGCCATGATATATGGGATTCGATTATGCCCCGGCACCAGTTTTCAATCTTTGATTCATCTGCATCAGGCATATTTTTAATTGTATAAAGATGAGGAATTACCGAAAGCTGTGAGAGAATATTAAGGGAAACCACAAGTATTGATTCTGCATCATTATCAATGAAAGCATCGGGCAGGGTAGGCTTAGAAGCCGGAAAATCCATGATTCCATTTTTGATGTTCAGGAAAAGAGCCTCCGCAGTGTTTGTTGTGTCATATTCTAAAAGGCTAACATTATTATATTTTTTTGCGACTCTTCTTGTTTCGGGAAGATGGATAATGTCAGCAAGAATCACTTCCCTGAAAAGAAGCGATAGCTTTTTAAGCGGAACATCAAGCAGCAGGCCTGAGCCTATGATAATGATTTTTTGTCTGTTTTTGATTTTCCCGGAAGCAGATAATATGAATTTTTTTGATTTTTCAAGGTGGTGGTGCCATGAAGCCTTGTTGCGCCTGTATCTTTCCCTCATCGCAATAGCTTCGTACAGGTAGCCCATGTGTCTAATATGCTTAGGACAAGGGGTAGTAAAATATGTAAGAAGTTCCTTCAGCATTTATTTCTGACTTTCAATTAGAACCATTTCCTCTTCCTGAAAAAGGTTATCATTACTGCTACTGTAAGAATCATGATAACCCATAGACCTTCATATCCGTATTTAAGCTTCAGTTCAGGCATGTTTTCAAAATTCATCCCGTAGATTCCAACCATGAAAGTAAGTGGGATGAATAAAGTTGAAATTACTGTGAGTACGCGCATGACTTCATTCATTCTGTTGCTTGTGCTTGAAAGATAAATGTCAAGGGCGCTGCCGAGCATATCCCTCATCATTTCAATGGATTCGATAACTTGGACAGAATGTTCATAAACGTCACGCAGAAAAACATCTGTGGATTCTTCTATAAGACTTGATTCAGTTTTTTGCAGACCGTTGACCAGTTCTCGAACAGGCCACAGAGCTTTTCTGAGATGAATCATGTCTCTTTTTGCTCTGTGGATGGACGAGAGAACTTCCGGGCTGGGATTACCGATCACCTGTTCCTGAAAATCTTCAATTTTTTCTCCTATTTCCTCAAGAACGACAAAATAATTATCAACTATAGCATCAAGCATGCAGTAAGCCAGATAATCGGCGCCCGATTTTCTTAACCGACCTTTTGAGGTTCGTATTCTATCCCTTATAGGGTTGAATGTATTTCCCGTGCTTTCCTGAAAAGAGAGAAGGAAGTCTTTCCCAAGAATAAGGCTTATTTGTTCTGAAATAATTTGATGGGACTCAGGCTCAAGATAGATCATTTTTAGGACAATATAGATATAATCTCCGTAGTCCTCCATGCGAGGCCTCTGGGCTGTGCTCAGGATATCTTCCAGAACCAGAGGGTGAATGCCAAAAACATCCTGAATCTGCTGGAATTGTGTAACGTCATGAAGTCCCACCATATTGATCCAGCTTATGGATGGTGTTACGAGCGCTTCCCTGCAATCCTCTATTGATTCTACTTTGCGCTCGGTAAAGCTGTTCTCGGTATAATCAATGAGATTGATAGAGACGTATTCAACAAGTTTTTCTCCGATGTGTATCAAGCTTCCAGGCGGAAGCCCTGCTTTTGTCCGCTGTGACTTTCTGTTCCTGCTCATAAACTTGATCCTGTCAGTGTCTTTTTCGGGCATGATTCATGACTCGAAGGGATGCGATGTCATTTCAGGATTTATACCCTATTTTTCTTAAGAGTGCCTTTCTTTCCGCGATTTTATTTTCATCCTCAATGCCTCTTGTACGAAAACCGTCAATGACGCCCATGATGCCACGGCCCTGATCTGTCTCGGCAATAATAATCTCTACCGGATTTGCTGTCGCGCAGAAAATGCGGCAGACTTCAGGAATCATCTTTATGGTATTCAGTATATTGAGCGGATAAAAGCCATCACCAAGGAATACGATGAAGCTGTGACCTGCGGATATGGCGCTCGCATTTTTCTTTGCGAGTTCTATCATGTCAGGATCAGTTCCTGACCACCTGACAAGACAATCGCCTGATGCTTCACAAAATGCCAGCCCGAACTTGATGCCGGGAACTGCACAGACAAGTGCTTCATGTATGTCTTCCACTGTCTTGATGAAATGGGATTGGCCAAGAATGAAATTGACTGTTTCAGGCTTTTCTATTGAAATAATAATGGTTTTCATATTTTTCTCCGGTTTGATTTATTACAGATGATTCCTTCTTTAGCAGCTCGCAAAACGGCCAAAAAGCTTCGTTATTATGTTGGTTGACCCTTTTCTCGCTTTAGCAAGCTTTGTCGGCGTTATAAAAATCTGATCATCTGAGACTTTATCTTGTGTTTAATAAGGGACAGTATTGTAAAATCACACGCGTTTGGGTTCTATCAAGGAATTGAATTCATGATTTTTTAGCAGTTCTTTAATTATTTATCCAGCAGCGCTTTTAAGTGAAGAGGTTTTTCCATGCTTAAGCTTCTTCGGTGATGAGTTTATAATTAAAGTTAGGTCTAACTTTATGGTGTACAAAGCCTGTTCTTTTTGGTAGTAGATATTATTTTTAACGTTAGCGTAAACTTTAATAAAAACAGGGGGAATCATGGCTGAATGGATTGCTGACAAGCGTGATGTGGCATTTGTAATTCATGAACAGTTTGAGGCTGGAAGACTGTCTGATCATAAGATTTTTGAGGATTTCAGCAAAAAGACCGTTGATCTTGTTTTAAAAGAAGTTCGTAATCTGGCAATCAAGGAAGTTTTGCCCACAAATCATGAAGGTGATAAACAGGGTTGCCAGCTTGATAATGGCAAAGTTTCAATACCTGATTCATTTCCGAGGATATGGGAGATGTACAGATCCGGCGAGTGGCTTGCAATGTCCGAATCATCCGAATGGGGTGGCCAGGGAATGCCGCAGATTCTGGCATCTGCCGCCACAGAATATCTTAACGGTGCGAACATGGCTCTTTTTATGTATGTCGCTCTGACCCACGGCGCTGCCCATCTTATAGAGACATTCGGAACTCCTGAACAGAAATCTACCTATGTTAAAAAAATGTATACCGGTCAATGGAGCGGCACCATGCTTCTCACAGAAGCCGGAGCAGGATCTGACGTGGGCGCTCTTGAGACAAGGGCTATTCCCCAGCCAGATGGTACTTATAAAATAGAAGGCAACAAGATTTTCATATCAGGCGGCGAGCATGATATGGTTGAGAATATAATTCACCCTGTTCTTGCCCGCATTGAAGGTGCTCCAAAAGGAACAAAAGGCATTTCGCTTTTCATAGTCCCAAAATACAGGGTCAATCATGACGGTTCCCTCGGTGCTTTCAACGATGTTGTCTGCACGGGTATCGAGCATAAAATGGGAATTCACGGCAACTGCACATGTTCGCTCGCCCTTGGAAGCAAAGGCGAGTGTGTTGGCTATCTTCTTGGAGAAGCCAACAAAGGCATGAAGGTCATGTTCCAGATGATGAACGAAGCCCGTTTGTATGTAGGGGTTCAGGGCCTGTCATTGGCTTCCAGCGCATATCTCAATGCAGTTAATTATGCCAGGGAAAGAATCCAGGGGCCGAATATGCTCAAGGCTTTTGAAGGCGACCTGTCCGGCGTTCCAATCATCCAGCATCCTGATATCAGGCGTCAGCTCATGACTATGAAGGCGTATGTGGAAGGCATGCGCAGTCTTATTTATTATGTTGGTTTCTGCTTTGACCAGATAAAAATCCAAAAAGATGAAGCCAGAAAAGATGAACTTAACGGAATCATAGACATACTGATTCCTGTTGCGAAAGGGTATGTGAGCGATAAGGCCTTTGAAGTCTGTTCAACCGGTATGCAGGTTTATGGTGGTTACGGATTTGTTGAGGAGTATCCACAGGCCCAGCTCATGCGCGACTGCCGCATCACCATGATTTATGAGGGAACCAACGGAATTCAGGCAATGGATCTTTTGGGCAGAAAGCTTGGTATGAAGAAGGGTAAACCCATGATGGATCTTCTTGCAGAAATTCAGATAGTCATAGCCAGGGCCAAGGCTGTTGATTCTCTTGTGCCGCTTGCGAATGATCTTGAAGTTGTGCTTGCCAAGCTTGGCGAGGCCATGATGCATATGGGCAAGATAGCGATGAGTCCGGACGTAATGAATGCGTTTGCGTTTGCTCATCCCTTGCTTGAGGCCATGGGTGATGTTGTCATGGGGTGGATGCTTCTGTGGCGAGCAGTGGTTGCGGAAAAAGCCATTATTGCCGATAAAAAGGATGCTGTTTTTTATAAGGGTCAGATAAATTCTGCCCGTTTTTTCATTGAAACGGTTCTTCCTGTAACTCACGGGAAGATCAGGGCCATACTTAAAACTTCCAATGCAGCCATGAGCATGGATGAGGCTGCATTTACATCCTGATTACTGAATAAGCTTAAGCTCAACTTATTGTGTGGTTAGTTGGCTTGGATCAAGCTCCGGAGACGTTTTCTTTGTCTCCGGAGTTTTTTGCGTTTTTATTGAACCCCAAATACTAATTTAAAAATGTAATTACTTTGGAATTTCACTCAGAGGTAATCCCAGCGCTTCCGCAACACTTTTCCCGTAAGCAGGATCAGCTTTTAGGCAGTTACCAATATGTCTGATCTTTATTTCTTTTGGAGCATCTCCCATAGCCCTTGCCGTGTTGGCGAAAAGAACAGCTTTCTGCTGATCGCTCATCAAATTGAAAAGTTTTCCAGGCTGGGAATAGTAATCTGTGTCTTCTCTGTGATTCCAGTGATCAGCTGCTCCTTCGAGGCTCAGCGGTGGTTCTGAAAAATCGGGTTGTTCCTGCCATTTGCCATAGCTGTTTGGTTCGTATCCAATGGTGCTGCCGTGGTTTCCGTCAACTCTCATTGAACCGTCACGATGATAGCTGTGGAAAGGACATCTTGCAGAATTTACAGGAATTAGGTGATGATTGACTCCGAGCCTGTAGCGCTGGGCGTCTCCATAAGAAAACAGTCGACCCTGAAGCATCTTGTCAGGAGAAAAACCTATGCCTGGAACTATATTGGCAGGATTAAACGCCGACTGCTCGACTTCTGCAAAATAGTTTTCAGGATTTTTGTTCAGTTCAAGAATTCCGACTTCAATGAGTGGGTAATCCTTGTGGGGCCAGACCTTGGTGAGATCAAATGGATGATAAGGGCATGTGGCTGCTTCTTTTTCGGGCATTATCTGAATGAACATCTTCCATTTCGGGAAATCGCCTTTTTCAATGCTTTCAAATAGATCGCGCTGATGACTTTCCCTGCATTTGCCGACAATCGCTTCGGCTTCTTCATCTGTCAGATTTTTTATTCCCTGCTGGGTTTGAAGATGAAATTTTACCCAAAATCTTTCATTTTTGGCATTTATCAAGCTGAATGTATGGCTTCCGAATCCGTGCATGTGGCGGTATGATGCAGGTATTCCTCTATCGCTCATGACTATCGTCACCTGATGAAGGGCTTCGGGGAGTGATGTCCAGAAATCCCAGTTGTTTTTTGCGCTTCGCATATTTGTTTTTGGGTCACGTTTTACAGCATGATTTAGATCCGGGAATTTAAGCGGGTCGCGCAGAAAAAATACCGGGGTGTTGTTGCCCACAAGATCCCAGTTGCCTTCCTCTGTATAGAATTTTATGGCAAATCCTCTGATGTCTCGTTCTGCGTCAGCAGCGCCTCGTTCCCCCGCAACCGTTGAAAATCGGACAAACAGATCTGTCTTTTTACCAATTTCAGAGAAGATTTTAGCCTTTGTATACTTGCTTATGTCTTTGGTAACCGTAAAAGTACCGTATGCTCCCGAACCCTTTGCGTGCATTCGGCGTTCAGGAATAACTTCCCTGTCAAAATGGGCAAGCTTTTCAAGAAACCATACATCCTGAAGAAGCATGGGGCCGCGGGGGCCTGCAGTCATAGAATTCTGGTTGTCAGGCACGGGCGCTCCAGCGTTCGTGGTTAGTTTTTTGTCGCTCATGGTTTCTCTCCTTGTTGAAGCGGTTGATGAAAGAGACACAAAATACAAAAGCGGAAAGATGATTTATTTGATCTGAAAGAATCGAGTCCGGTAATCTGGCGTATAAAATGTTCGGATGAAATATTGCCGAAAATCCGGCCCGGAGTTTAGGGAGCTTTATAAAAATATCAGTTGTTTATCGTCGTAATGAAACTTCCCGTGCTTAAAGGCAAAAGTACCGGTATTGTTGGTTTTTAAGCAGGGTCAAGGATTCGAGCTTTTGCTCTATAAATATTTCTGACAAGGTCGCAAAAAGTCCTGTTTTCTTCATTCAGGCGGGGTCTGTCCCTGTGAAAACCAGGAGCCTGAATACAGAAGTGTCTGAAAATGCTGGATGCCGGATATAGTCCGACATGACTCCGCCGCCTTTTTTTGACTTTTTGCGAAAACATCAATTTTGATTGTGTAAAATATTGAATTGGGACAGATCTTTGAAATTGAAGAAATAATATAGCCCGTAATGACAGCGGATGTCAACCTGGCATTAATACTGTGTGTTGTTGGGGATAACCGATGCGCCTGAACTCAGGAGCATCGGTTATGTCTTGCGGCCGTGGGACATTAATCCTGTAAAGAACTATTATTTCTGGTCTGTGTCTTTTAGTGTTTTTTCCAGGATTCCTGGCTTTTTACACGGGTATTCTTTCTGGAAACAGGCCATTATTTAGTCTCTTTCCCTGATTAATTTGGTGAAGGGATAATTTGAAGTTCATGGTTTTTAAGATTGACAACATCGCAAAAAGTCCGGTTACCGTCATTCCGGCGCAGGGCGGAATCCGGAAATGTCTTAAAATGCTGGATGCCGGATCAAGTCCGGCATGACGCCGCCGCCTTTTTGCGAGGCTATCAAAATTATTCTGTAGCAGGTTTATCCTGCATATCTGGTTACGCTGGATGGAAAAGCCATGCACGGCTTTTCGGTTTTTTCGAGTTCTGCCCATCCGGAATCCCAGTTGGATTTCTTGTCTTTTCTTTGTGTCTTGGCCATTGATAAATTTGCAAGTGCCGAGGCAATTTTTATTCTTGTTTCAGATGGTTTGATCATGGTTTCTCCGAATCCAGAATAATCAGGAACCCTGCTTTTTGAAAAAAGAAATTCCATGCTTTGTATTTTTTGCTTGTGCCTTCTTGGTGATTTAGCAGGAACCCCCTTTTTCTTTGCCGATTCATTTTCGCAGCTTACCGGGCTTTCAGTTCCGTCATTTATAGGCGATGGCCATGCAAAAACAGCGTCAGCTCCAAGGTGTTTTGATGAGAAAGGAATGTTTTCCCCAGCCCATGCTTTTCTGGTTATAAGCAGTATCTTGGGTACGGTCGCAGCTGAATAGCTCCAGAGAAGCTTTGCTCCGTGTCTTATATTTTCATCCCAATCATGGCCGTATCCCGACAAGAAACCTGGGGCCTCGGTGATTGATATAATGGGGATGTCTATTGTGTCGCAGAACCGTATGAATTTGGCTGCTTTGTCTGCTATTCCCGAATCTATGAGGCCTGAAGGGAAAAAAGGTTGATTTGCGATTATACCTACGGGATTTCCGCCTATCCTTGCAAAGCAGATTATCATGCTTGCAGTACAGCTTGCCGGAGCCTTGAAAATAATACCTTTATCAACAATTGAGGTTATTATTGTCCTCATGTCATAAGGTGCGCCCTGGTTTTCAGGGATGAATGCGTCCAGTTCAGGGCAAAGCCTTGATAAACTGTCATCGTCAAAGGATGATGGGGTTTTTGTGCTTTGACTTGGTGATATGAATGTCATGAGCGTTTTTATGCAATCAATTGTGGATAAGCCTTTTCCGAATGAAAACTGTCTCCATCTGTCTATCTCAAGCATATCTGTTTTGTTCATGGCTTCTATGTCAAGAAAGTATTCAGGGATTTCATTTGCTATGAGACCAAGTTCGCATTTCAGCTTTTTTGCGGCATTGCTGTCCTGGGCTGCGCTTGGCCTTCTGTCCCTTTCTCTGTAAGCATTGATTCTTTCGTTTATCACGATTTTTTTTATTTCCTGAAATACAGCCTCGGAGGATGTCTTTTCAGCCTCGCTCATGTGTTTTCGATATTTTTTGCCCCTGGCCCTTTTTTTTAAAAAACCGACGCTCATCTCTATTTCTCCAATTGTTTTTCCGGGATAATTTATGCCGGAATAAAATTTATTAAACTTAATGAATATTCCAATTTCAAATCAAAGATATTTATCGTTTCAAGGTTTCTTTGGCCGCTTATTCAGCTCGTGTGTCGCCGCCATTTTTTCTTTGATTTGAAAATGGAATACGCTTTGCTTGTTTTTTTTGATTCTGTTTCCCGAACCGGTTATTGGGTTTAGCATTTTTCGTGCCCGGCTTTATTTTTATGATAGTGTCAATGTTTTCAAGCTTTTCGGCCCTGTTCAGGACAATTTTGTCTCGTTTTATGGGTAATTGTTGGACATATTTGTCGTTATCCATGGTTTGTCCCGGATCAGGCAGGATAATAACTAAAAACCCGCAAAAGCTGTTTTCAGGCTTCTGCGGGTTTTTGATTCTACTATATTTTATTTATGCTCCTGCTCCTGATGGCAGGCTTGTGCTGGAACCAGTTTTTCTGTTGGCTATGCTGCGGCTGAGAAAGGTGAATACTGCCGCTGTCATGAGCATTGATATGACAATGAGGTAAGACAGCTGCGGCATACCCACATCTTTTACAAATCCGTTGATCCAGGGCATTACAAGGCCGGCTGTTCCCCATGCTGTGAAGAGGATTCCATAGTTCAGGCCAAAATTTTTGACACCGAAATAATCTTTGGTAACCGCCGGGAACAGAGCGAGATTCGAACCAAAGTTGGCTCCTATCAGTGCAACCAGGGTCATCATGATAAATGCGTTTGAGCTCCATGCAGCTCCGCTTGTGGCAAGATACATGCAGAATACAACCAGGGACTGAAGAACGCATGAGCAGAAGATTGTCCACTGGCGGCCTATTATATCTGATACTATACCTGCAAGAACTCGTCCGCCCGCATTTCCGCATGCCAGTACAACAACCGCAAAGAATGCATATTCACCGAGTGTTTTTTTGCCGAGCTCCTGTGCTACGCTGATAAACATGAGACCTGCTGCCGAACCTGCAAAGTACATGAACCACAGAAGATAAAACTGGGATGTACTCATCATTTCTTTCCACGCGAAATCTTTTTTGTCAGTTGCTTTCAGCGACGTTGCTGCTGCGGCAACCTTGGCTGCATTGCTGACAGGCGGATTTGTCAGCATCTGGGAGAGTGCTACTATTATTATTGGGAAGGCGATTGCATAGACAAGCATGGTCATTGAAACGCCTTTTTCAACAATTGTATTGCCTGTCGAGCTGTCAATGATGGTTGTCTGAAACAATGCAAGCAGTTTTGATGTCAAGGGCGCGATTATGACCGGTGAAAGTCCGAACCCTGCCACGACTATGCCTGCTATCATGCCTGTCTTAGCTGGAGGAAACCATTTGACGGCCGGAGGTGTCGCAGAAGCATAGCTTGCACCCATGCCGATGCCGCCAAGAACTCCAAATCCAACCACAAAACCGGCAAGGCTCGAGCCTGAAAAATAACAGACAAGGAAGCCAAGGCCTATCAGAATTCCTCCCACCGTTGAAACTATTTTAGGGCCTATCTTGTCCTGTAGTCTTCCTGCCGGAATCATGGCTATTGTTATGGCTATGCAGATAACGGAGAACGGCAGGGCCTTGTCCGCGTTGCTCCAGCCCCATGCTTCGGGGATGCCCCCCCTGACTACGCTCCAGGCATAAAGAAATCCCATGGTTAGATTTATGCACACGCCTGCCAGAACTACTATCCAGCCACTTTTTGAAGAATTTTCCATACCTGCCTCCCCGGATTGTGGTTTTTTTGATTTTTATGCACTTGGACGGCGGTCCGAAATATCCATGCGATCTGCTTGCAGAGCGCAGCCAGCGGATGTGTTCATCATATGCCGTCGTAATGCCTGAGTTTTTTATTTCGCTGCTTCCAGTATCATTGCCATTCCCATGCCCCCGCCTATGCACATTGAAACAAGGCCTGTGGCATAATTTTTTCTTTTCATTTCATGGATCATTGTGACTACCTGGCGTGCGCCGGTGCATCCGATGGGATGTCCCAGAGAAATACCGCTTCCAAGCGGGTTTGGTGCTTCATAATCAATTCCGAGTTCGATCATGCAGCCTATTGCCTGGGATGCAAACGCCTCGTTCAGCTCAATCATGTCTATGTCATTCAGCGCCATTCCGGTCTGCTTGAGAACCTTGCGTATGGCCGGAACCGGGCCTAATCCCATATAAGCCGGATCAAGGCCGCCTGAGGCAAAGCCCTTGATTATTGCCAGGGGGTGAAGATCAAGCTCTGCTGCTTTCTGGCGGCTCATGATCAGAACAGATGCTGCTCCGTCATTGATTCCCGAAGCATTGCCTGCGGTTACAGAGCCATCTTTTTTGAAGGCCGGCTTCATTTTGCCAAGCGCCTCAATGCTTGTCTCCATTGGTCTTTCATCTGTATCAATTACGATTTCGCCTTTCCTGGCCTTGATCTTGACAGGCGCGATCTCATCCTTGAAAAGACCGTTTCTGATTGCAGAAAGTGCTCTTTCGTGGCTGATATACGCGAGTTTGTCCTGATCAGCCCTTGATATGGAATATTTTGCGGCAATATTTTCGGCAGTTATTCCCATGTGATAACCGTAGAAAATTTCATACAGGCCATCAAAAACCATGAGGTCGTAAACTTTGCCGACGCCGGTCAATTCCATCCTATGTCCCCATCTTGCCTGTTTCAGCGCAAGGGGCGCATTGCTCATGCTTTCCATTCCACCAGCCACAACAACATCTGCCTGTCCTGTCATTATTGACTGGGCCGCAAGAGCGATTGCCTTCAGCCCGGAACCGCACACCTTGTTTATCGTAAAAGCAGGCGTTTCCTTGTTGACTCCTGCGCTGATCATTGCCTGACGTGCTGTATTCTGGCCAAGACCTGCCTGGAGAACATTGCCCATGATAACTTCATCAACATTAACCGGCTTGAGGAACGGTTCCCAAGAATTATGATCATGTTCGAGCTGGATCTTGCCTATTCCCTTGAGTGCATCAGGTGCATATTTCATGGTTGCAGCGTCGGCCTCAGGTTTTACACCGGCTTTTTTCATGGTTTCACGGATTACAAGTGAACCAAGATCAATAGCCCCGACATCTTTAAGGGATCCGCCAAATGCTCCGATTGCCGTTCTTGTTCCTGCCACTATTACTGCGTCGTTCATTTCAACCATCCGTTATTTTTTTGTTCTGATTTGCAGGGAAAGTATTTTGCTCTTTCCCTGCATTGGTTCATTGCAGCTCTTTTTTATTTTCCGCCGAATCCGTCTTCGGATATTTCAACAGCCGCTCCGTCGCACATGTCAATCGCAGCGAGTCTTCCTTTTGCAACAGGAAGCACATAGCGGATGAAGAATCTTGCTGTGTCGATCTGGCCTTTGTAGAAAGCCAGGTCTTTTCCGGCTGCTCCGAGTTTCTGGGCCGCTGTTGCAGCTCTCCAGAGAAGCATCCATGCCATTGAAAGATCTCCTGTGCATTCAAGGAAAGGATGGGTGTATCCATAAGCGCTCAGAATTTTGTCAGATGCAGTATTCTGGGCAAGGGTGGCAGCAGACTTCATGTATGTGTCGAGGTACTCCTGGAGTTCTTTTGCAAGCTCTTCAGTACCTTTTGTTGCGGCTGCTTTTGTGATGGTTTTTTTGATTTCTTCAAGGAAGGCCATGAAAGGCTTTCCTTTTTTCATGCCCATTTTTCTTCCGACAAGGTCAATGGACTGAATTCCGTTTGTTCCTTCGTAGATCATGAATATTCTGGAGTCTCTGAGGAGCTGGGCCACAGGATATTCTTCAATAAAGCCATAGCCGCCGTAGACCTGAACGCCGTGACTGCACATCTCAAAGGCCTTGTCAGTGATGTATCCCTTTATTATCGGAGTCAGAATTTCGAGCATTTCCGACATAGCGGCTTTTTCTTCTTCTGTTGCAGCATTCTTTTCAAGATCCTGGCACAGGCCGCCGTAATAGATAAGGCTGCGCATGCCTTCAACATGGGCCTTCATGATCATGAGCTGGCGCCTTACGTCAGGATGCTGGATGATTGGCGCAGGGCCTGCCGTAGCAGGTGCTGTCATGTGCTTGGTCTGGATTCTCTGTCTCGCGTATTCGAGTGCGTACATATAGGATGCCGAAGCATTGGCAAATCCCTGGAGACCAACCATCTGGCGGGCTTCGTTCATCATTACGAACATCGCTGCCATGCCTTTGTTTTCTTCACCAAGAAGAGTTCCTATGCAGTTTCCGCTTCCGCCAAGAGTAAGTGAGCATGTGCAGTTTCCATGAAGCCCCATCTTGTGCTCGATGCCTGTGCATACTACATCGTTGAACTCGCCGAGTGAGCCGTCTGCGTTTACCCTGAATTTTGGAACAAGAAAGAGGGATATGCCCCTTGTGCCTGCCGGCGCGCCTTCAAGTCTGGCAAGAACAGGATGGATGATATTGTCCACCATGTTATGCTCGCCGCCTGATATGAAAATCTTGTTTCCAGTGATGCTGTATGTCCCGTCAGGGTTTTTCTTGGCTGTTGATGTGAGTGCGCCTACGTCAGAGCCTGCTTCAGGTTCTGTAAGGAGCATGGTTCCTGACCACTTTCCTGAAAGCATGTTTCCAAGATAGGTTTTTTTCTGTTCCTCTGTTCCAAAGTGTTCGACAAGTCTCGCTGCGCCGTGGCTGAGCATGTGAAAAAGCATGAATGAGTTGCACGCGCCGTAAAAATATTCATTTGCCGCCATTGCAACAAGTTTTGGCGCGCCCTGTCCGCCCCATTCAGGATCATCTGTCATGGCAAGCCATTCACCAGCCATATATGAAGCAAAAACCTTGTGATAAGCTTCAGGTACCGTGACTTTTCCTGCGTCAAATACGCATCCGTCATCCGAGATCTTCTGAAGAGGCAGTATTTCCTTTATTGCCAGATTTCTGGCTTCAGAAACTATGAGGTCTATGGTTTTTTTATTAAAAGATGAATACGCGCTGTATTTTGCAAGTGATGCAGCTTCAAACTGTTCATGAAGTACAAATTCCACATCTCTTTTGTCTGCTATTAGCTGAGCCATTTTTGTTTAATTCCTTTCTTTGGTTCGTGTCTTTGATTTGGGCTGCTTCGGTTAAACGCTGTTCATTGTTATTTGTTGTTTTAAGGGCTGAGTCTGCTGGTGCCCGACTCCTGACCGGCTGCAGCCACTTGCTGCCGGTCAGGATTTGAGGGGATTTTGCAGGTATCGCCCTTTAGGCCTTTGCCGCCGTCTGCCTTCCTGGTTCTTGTTTGAGGAGTGCAGAGATCTTGCTTTTGAAATTTTATTAAGAATTATTTATAGGGCTTTTCCATTCTCAGACCCTGGACTCCTGGTCGGCAGCAGCCACTTGCTGCCGGCCAGGATAATGCGGGGTTTGTGCAGGTATGCCCGTTAGGCCTTCTGATATTCCGTTTTGCATTCAGGGTTTGCTTAATTGTCTGAATGCGATCCGGGATTATGATGCTGCAAGGTAGCGTGCATCGATTTTATTTGATTTTGTCCATATGCCCATTCTTTCGGCATCTCTGACGAGTTCATCCCTGAAATCAGGATGAGCTATGCTTATGAGTGCTTCGGCTCTTTCCCAGGTTGACTTGCCCTTGAGATTGATTATTCCGAACTCGGTGACAACATAGTTTGTTATGGTTCTTGGCAGGGTGACAATTGTGCCTGTTTCAAAAGCAGGTCTTATTCTTGATTTGAGCTTTCCATCCTTGCCTTTTGTGGTTGCTGTAAGGCATATGAATGATTTTCCGCCAAGTGAATGGTAAGCGCCGTAAGCGAAGTCAAACTGTCCGCCTGTGCCTGTGATGTGTCTGTTTCCTGATGATTCAGAAGAGACCTGGCCGAAAAGATCCAGCTCGAGGGCGTTGTTTATGGAAATCACGCCGGGATTGGACGAGATTCGCTGTAGGTTGTTTGTGTAGTCAACCGGATAGCTCGCGCAGCATGGATTGTCATCAAGAAACTCATAAAGCTCTGAACTTCCGAGTGCAAAGGTGTAAACCATTTTACCAGGATCTGTGAGCTTGTTGAGATTGGTGATTTTTCCGGACTTGTACATATCAAGATATGCGTCAGCAAGCATTTCTGTATGCACGCCGAGATTTTTAAGGTCTGATTCGGCTATGAGCTTTCCAACTGCATTGGGCATGCCGCCGATTCCAAGCTGAATGCAGGCGCCATCTTTGATTTCATTAACTATTAGCTCAGCTATTTTTTTGTCAGTGTCTGATATAACAGGGTTTGGAAGTGCAAAAGCCGGAGCGTTGTCTGTTTCAACCACATAGTCAATTTCAGAAATATGAACAGATTCGTGATAGCCGCCGAGGCAGCGTGGCATGGTTTCGCTGACTTCAATGATTACCAGTTTCGCGTTTTCAATGGCTGAACGTGAGCATGAATTGGCTGCTCCGTAGTTGAAATATCCGAATTTGTCCATTGGCCCTGTTCTGAGCATGCATACGTCGACATTGATGTTTCTTCTGTAATGGCTTGGGCCTTCATGGTATACAAACGGAATGAAATGGCATGAGCCGCTGTCGTGGAGTTTTCTTTCTGCGCCGCTGAAGTGCCAGCTGTTATAGATGATTTTGTCGCTACCCTGGCTTGCCGCCGCAACTGCTGATGTTCCAGGGAACGCGAGGGTTCTGATTTTCACGTCTGTGAGGGAATCAATCCTTTTTGCAAGAGCCGCGTCAAGCACTTTTGGCGCGCATAAAAATGCGCCGTAGTCTATCCAGTCACCTGAGCTAACTAATTCAACGGCAGCTTCTGCGGAAAGTTTTTTTGAAGTATATGTTCTTGCGTAGTCCATGATGACCTCCTGTTTGTTTGTCTGTGAAATCCTTTGTTGCTTATATAAACAGCAATACGCGTGCCAAACATGGTTGTCATATGGTAATATATTGATTTTATAAGATATTTATGTTGATGTTGTGTAAAAATAGATGGATTGGGTGTTGTGGCTTTTTGACCACATGGTGAAATGCTTGTTTATGAAATAGCTGTTATTTCAAATATCTGTAGTTGATGTGGTTTTTTGGCCACAATATTGCCCTATTTAATACCAAGCTTCCTCATTTTGGTAAAAAGGGTCTTCCTGTGGATGCCCAAAATCTCCGAAGCCTTGCCTTTATGCCATCTGCAACCCTCAAGTGTCTGTCTGATAATTTCTTTTTCGGCAAAAGCCATGGCTTCTTCAAGGTGCAGGCCCTTCGGAATTTCGGGGATTGCGGATTGCTTGGTCAGAAGCTGTGCCTCTGGTTCTGAAAGCAAGGACTGGAAAAAATCAAGATTGCCAATGGTGGCATACCTTTTGATCACGTTTTCAAGTTCCCTCACATTGCCGGGCCAGGGATAACGCATGAATGTTTCAAGAATATTTCCTGTAATATGAGGAGGGTTTTGGCTGCCCTCGAAACGGGATATGAAATGTTCGATAAGAAGAGGAAGGTCTTCCTTTCTTTCCCTTAAAGAAGGAAGATGAATGGGTATTACGTGAACCCTGTAAAAAAAGTCCTGCCGCATTTCGCCCTGCTTGACAAGATCCTTGAGATTTCTGTTTGTGGCGGCAACAATTCTTAGGTTTGGGTGTTTTACCATATTGTCACCAACTGGGGTGTATCCGCCACCTTCGATGGCTCTCAAAAGCTTAACCTGCATGCCCAGGCCTATTTCTCCTATTTCATCCAGAAAAAGAGTTCCGCCGTCAGCAATGTCAAGATATCCGGGCTTGTCCCTGTTGGCGCCTGTGAAGGCCCCTTTTTTATAACCGAAGAATTCGCTTTCTATGATGTTCTCGCTTATGGCTCCGCAATTGACTGGAACGAATCTCTGGCCTTTGCGGTCGCTCATGTGATGAATCGCCCTAGCGACCAATTCCTTGCCGGTTCCTGATTCACCCTGAATTATGACATGCGCGTTGGATGTGGCGGCCTTCAGGATAAGTTCGTAGACAGACTGCATTGCCGGACTTTTGCCTATTATTTCTCCAAATTTATAACGTTCCTTGATTGATGATCTAAGTCTTCTGTTTTCATCACTCAGCACGTCAGCCTTTTTTGCCAGAGCTTCTTCAGCGAGTTTGCGTTCAGTGATGTCTATAAGAATGGTCTGGATTCTTTCGACCTTCCCGTCTATCTGTCTTACCGGAGTTCTTGTGAATGAAAACCATTTGTCATCAAGCGGACTTTTTATTTCCCTTCTTACAGTTCCGCCTGTGAGAACCCTTGTCTGTCCGCACCAACCACAAGGCTGATCAAGGCCGTGAATAATCTTGTAGCATGGTGCGTTTGCGGCCCCTATGCCAGCTCTTTCCCTGACTGTCTTGTTCATGAAGAGAATGTTGTAGTTAGGGTCAGAAATATAAATCAGTCCGTCAAATGCCTCGATAATTGCCGAAAGCCTTGATTCGCTCTCTTTCAGTTGTTCTTCGGCCAAAACCTTTTTGGTTATGTCATTGAAGGAGGCAATGGATTGCAGTGAACCCGGAATCATGCCAACCTTCATGTCGATATATCTAAGCCTTCCACTTCTGTCTATGATTCTGCATTCGTATTCAGTCGGTATCCCGGATTCTTTTTTGCGTCTTCCGAAATGGTATTTCTGCATCCTTTCATTATCCTGGGGAGCAATGAACTGCGACCATTTCATATTGTTTTCCACCTCTTCCCTTGTGTAGCCTGTCATCTCAAGAAGCTTGGCATTGGCGTGAAGTATGGTCATGTCATAGTCAATTATGATTGTTCCCGTGCCCGTATTTTCAAAAACCGAATGGTACATCTCCTCCTGTTTTGCAAGGGCTTCTATTTCATTTTTCTGAATGGTCTTTTCCGCAAGGAAAGCGAGGGTTCTTCCGAGAAGAGTAGCAAGCTCATCAAGCGCGACAATTATTTCCCTGGTTACAGGCTCGCTGCTCTGGGAATATAAAATAAGAATTCCCCTGGGATGGGGCGCCGAGCTTACAGGCAGGGTAACAATCGATTCGTATCCATGCATGACTGCCGCAGACTGCCACTCATGAAAATTCATGTCCGTTGATATCTGGCTTACAACAAATGTCCTGGACTGGCTCCAAGCAACAGCTGCCGGTGATTCAGGGGATGATGAAAGAACAAATCCGGATGCTTCCGGAAAAGGTCTGTCAGACGGGAAAATACTTACCGGCATTACCTTTCCGTTTTCATGGGAAAGTTCTGAGTAAGAGGCGAGGGTAAATGGCCCGTCATCTGTAAGGATTCTGCATATGCCGTCAAGTATGGATTTTGATTGCTGACCTTCGAATATGATCTTTCTGCATTTCGATATCCAGGACGCTGAATTTTTGCTGTTTGATACGTTCATTTAAGATCCGGCCAAAAGGAAATATGAAATATGATTGTAATTCAGGATTGATGGTCCCGCAAAAAGTCAAAAAAAGGCTTCGGCGTCATGCCGGACTTGATACTGTATCTTTGTGTTTTTAGATACTTCTGTATTCAGGCCTGCGCCGGAATGACATGGATAGACTTATTACGAGTTTGCCAGGATTTTATGATTCCTGAATTACACCTTCAGATTAAAGGTAGTACAAAAAAAGCAATAAGGCAATGTCAGGGAAGTATCTAAATTTTTAGGATGTCGCTGCTTGTTTTATGGGGATGTTTGTATTTGGGTGTGTGGGTAGCAGTTAAAAAAAATCAAAAAAGCATATCAATATCACTTATGCATATTTGCTGCCTATTTTTTAAACCTGTAAAAAGATCTGTAGTTGGTTCTGTCTGAGGCATCTTTGAATATGGTATAAAAGTCTGCTGACAGTTCCTCTGCTCCAGCCTTCAATATAAGATGGGTCTCTGAAAAACCGTTGTCCCAGTATGCGTATCCGTATTTTGGGGCGTTGTCTCTTATGGAGTCTCCCAAGACTCTAAGTTCAACAACTCCCCAATCGCAGTCTGATGGGTGGCATTTGCCCCACGCGTGTACTGTCCATCCTCCTTCAGCTTCTGAAATGCTTAGTCTGGTTACGCCGCTGCTTTCATTGTCTATATTGTTCCAGTCTCCGGTGCTGATCTCGTATATGAGAGGGGGAATGCCTGCGGAGGATTTTTTAAGCATTTTATTGGTGGCGCATCCTGTAACGGATAAAATTAGTATGGAAATAAAAAAGATTATCCCTGATTTTTTCATTATGCTTTTATCCTTTCAGGAACATTAGGTATTCATGGACTCACAAAAAAGTCAGAAAATGGCCTTGGCGTCATGCCTGACTTGACAAGGCATCCAGTATTCTTAGATCTTTCTGGATTTCGGTCTGGGCAGGAATGAAGGCAATCGGGTTTATTGCTATCTTGTCAAGATTGTCAAAGCAAGCCTGTAAAATCCCGGGGTTTTTTGTTAAATATCTATTTTCATTCTCATATCTGCCTTTTTAACGAAATCGGGGCATTCAAGCATGGTTGTCATTAGTGACATCAGTCTGTCCATTGTATCATGGCTTAGGACATGTTCCATTTTGCATGCTTCATCTCCTGCTTTTGCTGGGTCAACATGAAGAATGTCAGTCAGGAATTTGAAAAGGATCTTGTGCTTGCGGTTTATTTCTTTGCCTATTGCGCTTCCTTCATCTGTCAGAAAAACATATTCGTATTTTTCATAATTGACGAGTCCACGTTCACTCAGGGTCTTGAGCATACTCGTCACAGATGGCATCTTAACTTTTAGTCTTCCGGCTATATCTTTTACCCTTACGACCTTCTTGTCTATCTCAAGATTGAATATCGTCTCAAGGTAGTCTTCCATTACGGAAGTCAGCGTTTTTGCCGCGGGTTCAGTTGTGGGAATCATTATGTGCATACCCTTGGATTAGGTTTGTCGTTTGCAGGAAGCGCCCGAAAAGTCTAAGGCTGTTCTGCTCATAGTTTTTTCTGATTACCACTCTGCTTCAGCCATAGAAAGCATGGTTGATGGCATGGGTGGAGTCCTAAGAGCAACATAAATCAGTCTGTGAATCATGGACGGCAGATCATATCGGCGATTGAATCTGTACTGAAATTCTGCCAGGTACCGCGGAACATGCTTGCGATTAATTGCATGATAAGTACCTTTGAGCGCATTTTTTAAGTTACCAAGTATTATATTGACCCATTTGAAGGATGGATGCTCTACAGCTGCTTTACCACCTCCAGTAACATGGGGTTCGTGCTGGAAACCAGCGAGCTC